>CAZWHH010000016.1:0-14408 GCA_964633615.1 uncultured Bacteroidales bacterium
CTAAAAATTTTGTATTTTAATTTACAAAATTTTTAGAAATCATAGACGGGAGGGATATTTGAATCCCCGCCCTAAAGGACGGGGCTATGAATGATAAAAAAACTAATTTGTTAAAGCAGGACAAAATCAAAACAGTTTCTTAATTTATCAACCCGTTGCTTATAAAAGAACATATAAGTCATTTGAATCTTATGTGTTCTTTTATATATTATGCTGGTTTTATACAATTATTATTCATGAAATTTTGCCTATTATAATACTGCTGAGGATTTTATCTAATCAAAAAATTCCATGTATGATATTCTTTCACATGCCTTTTCAATCACCTTAATTTTCTTGCTATTTTTGCATAAACTAATTTTCTTTATATGGCTCATTTGTTCAGTAAGCTCAAAAAATCTCTCAAAGGAGATCTATATACAGATAAGAAGACAAGATTACTTTATGCTACAGATGCCTCTGCTTACAGGGAAGTACCCTTAGCTGTTGCACGTCCCAGGCATAAAGATGATATAAGAGAATTGATTGATTTTGCAAGGGAAAACAAAATTTCGCTTATTCCCAGAACGGCAGGTACTTCTCTCGCCGGACAAGTGGTGGGGGGAGGTATGGTAGCTGATGTTTCTAAATATCTGACTCAAATCCTTGAATTAAATACTGAAGAAAATTGGGTTAGGGTACAGCCGGGGGTTATTCTTGATGAGTTGAACATGTACCTGAAGCCTCATGGCCTGTTTTTTGGTCCGGAAACTTCCACTTCTAATCGTTGTATGATAGGAGGTATGGTTGGGAACAATGCTTGCGGTTCTCACTCTATCCTTTATGGCTCTACAAGAGATCATACTATCTCTGTGAAAGGATTGCTCAGCGATGGGTCTGAAATAGAACTCGGTCCGCTTGATAAAGAAACTTTCAGGCAAAAAATGAAACAAGAGGACAGGGAAGGAGAGATTTACCGGTTATTCAACAATATGCTTAATGATACTGAAAATCAGAAAGAAATTACAAAAGAATTCCCGGATCAATCCATTTATCGAAGAAATACAGGCTATGCGATTGATCTGCTTTTAAATACTGAAATTTTCAATAAGTCCGATTCCCCTTTGAACATGGCCAATTTGGTTTGCGGTTCAGAGGGAACGCTACTTTTTATTACCGAAATAAAATTGAACCTTGTTCCTTTACCTCCTGCTCATAAAGGACTGGTTGCCGTTCACTTCAACACCCGCAGGGAAGCATTTAAGGCAAATTTAATTGCCTTACAACATCATCCGGCAGCTGTCGAGATGATGGATAAAATCATTCTTGATCTTACAGAAGGAAACCGCGACCAGCAAAGGAATCGCTTCTTTGTCAAAGGAGATCCGGAGGCAATCCTGATTATTGAATTTGCCAGAGATAGCAAGGAGGAGATTGAAAAAGATGTGCAGCAATTAATTACGGATTTAAAAAAACAGGGATACGGATATCATTTTCCGGTCATTTTTGAACCTGATATAAAAAGGGTATGGAACCTTAGAAAAGCTGGACTGGGAGTTTTATCGAACCTTAAAGGTGATGCGCGTCCTGTTTCGGTTATCGAAGATACAGCTGTTAAAGTAGAGGATTTGCCTGAATATATAGAGGATTTTCAGCAAATCATGGATCGGTATAAATTAGAATGTGTATATTATGCTCATGTGGGCTCAGGAGAATTACATTTGAGGCCCATATTGAATTTAAAGAAGAAAGAGGATGTGGAATTATTTCGTACCGTAGGGATAAAAATTGCCCATCTCGTGAAAAGGTATAAAGGTTCAATGAGTGGAGAGCATGGCGACGGAAGGGTTAGGGGAGAGTTTATTCCTATCATCCTGGGAGAAAAAAATTATCGGTTGATACAAAAGGTAAAAGAGACGTTTGATCCGGATCACATTCTGAATCCGGGAAAAATTGTTGATGTGCCGGATATGACTACCAGTCTTCGTTATGAACCTGACCGGGAAGTACATGAAATTGATACTGTTTTTGATTTCTCTGAAGTGGGAGGAATTCTCAGGGCTGCTGAAAAATGCAATGGGAGTGGAGATTGTCGAAAAACAGAGTTAACCGGCGGAACCATGTGTCCAAGCTATATGGCCACGCGCAATGAAAATGATGTAACACGCGCAAGGGCAAATATCCTTAGAGAATTTCTTACCCATTCGCCTAAAAAGAATCCATTTGACCATGAAGAGATATACGAGGTAATGGATCTCTGCCTGTCATGCAAAGCCTGTAAATCTGAATGTCCTTCAAGTGTCGACGTTGCCAAACTAAAAGCAGAGTTTCTTCAGCATTATTATGATGAACATGGGATTCCAATTCGTACCAGGTTAATTGCTTATTTGCCCGGTTTGTATAAGCTGGGAGCTATCTGGCCGGATTTTTATAATTTTTTTCTCAAAAATAAACCGGTCTTGCGCATGATTAACAGATTGATCGGTTTTGCCCCGGACAGAAGCATGCCTCTGCTCCAAAAGAAAACCTTAAATAAATGGATGAAAAGTTATGTGAAGGGAATGGAAAATAAAAACGCTTCGAAAGATAAGATTTATTTTTTTAATGACGAATTTACAAATTTTAATGATACAGATATTGGAATAAAAAGCATTCAACTGTTATCGAAATTAGGTTACAAAGTAATGATCCCCAAGCACCTTGAAAGTGGCAGAACTTATCTTTCCAAGGGCATGCTTCGGAAAGCAAAAAAGTTGGCTAATCAGAATGTTGAAGCACTCAAAGATTTTATTACACCGGAAACACCTTTAGTGGGAGTTGAACCATCGGCTATCTTGGCTTTTCGTGATGAATATCCTGATTTGGCGGAACAGAAGAATCAGGAAACAGCCAGATTGCTCTCTGAAAATTCTCTGACTATTGAAGAGTTCTTAGCCAAAGAGATGGATAAGGGCAAAATCTCTAAGGATTTATTTACGAAAAGGGAACAGAAAATTCTTCTGCACGGTCATTGTCAGCAGAAGGCGGTAGCTTCCACCAATCCTTCGCTTAAAGTATTATCATTTCCTGAGAATTATTCAGTGGAAGAAATTCCTTCTGGTTGTTGTGGTATGGCCGGGTCTTTTGGCTATGAGAAAGAACATTATGAAGTATCCATGAAAGTGGGAGAGATGGTCTTGTTTCCAGCCGTCAGAAAAGCCACTCCGGAGACTGTCATTGCAGCACCGGGAACCAGCTGCCGCCACCAGATAAAAGACGGAACCAATGTGAAAGCAAAACATCCGGTGGAAATACTTTACGAGGCGTTGGTTTAATTTAAGGCTAAGGCTAAGGCTAAGGCTAAGGCTAAGGCTAAGGGGAAGGTTCACCTGGTTAAAATATGACAGGGATATTTGTCATTTCTGTTAAATTGTTTTAACTTGTTGGATAAAAGAATGCTATGAGATATTTCCTTTTATGCTTACTTTTTTACGCACCTATTCTGTTTTTTGGTCAGAATTACTCCGAACAAAGAGCAAAGATGGTTCAGGAACAAATAAAGGAGAGAGGTATCCGGGATAAAAAGGTTGTTCGGGCCATGAATAAAGTAAAACGGCATGAGTTTGTTCCGGGTGATCTGAAAAGTTTGGCGTATCAGGATCGTCCTTTACCGATCGGTCATGATCAAACCATTTCTCAGCCTTATATAGTGGCTTTAATGACCTGGGCTCTTCATCCGGAGGAAGAGGACAAGATACTGGAAATCGGAACCGGATCGGGTTATCAGGCTGCCGTATTGGCTGAAATTACACCTCATGTTTACACAATAGAAATTATTAAGCCACTTGCCCAAAAGGCCAGGGAAACTTTACGGGAGCAAGGCTATGAAGATGTGAAAGTACGCACGGGAGATGGATATCAGGGCTGGGATAAATATGCGCCGTTTAATGGCATCATCGTCACCTGTTCGCCTTCTGAAGTTCCTGAACCATTGAAGAATCAGCTTGCAGAAGGAGGTAGGCTGGTGATCCCGGTAGGGGGACCTGTTTACCAGAAACTGGTTTTGTTTACCAAAAAAAAGGGAAGACTGGTAAAGAATGAAATCAGTGCAGTGCGTTTTGTACCTATGCTTGATGAAGAAGGGGACAGATATTGATTTATTATTGCTCTTTGACTAAAACCATTTTTTGTTTATCTCCTTTGACAATAGTTTTGAAGAATTCTCTCAGTTCTTTATACTTTTCAGCAGGAAAAATTCCTTGTTTAAATTTCAATTCACGGCAACCTAAAACTTTTTTTCCATTTTTTTTAATTCTAAAAACGTAGGAGCCAAAATCAGAATATTGCTCAATATCCTGAGGCAAATATTCCATACTGTATCCTTCCGGAATAGTAAATGTAATAGTATCTCTGTCAAAATAGGGAGTTTTCAGAGAAACCGGATTGTTCCTGTTCTCTATTTTTTGAGGCACTTTTGATATTTTGTTTAATGTATTAACAGGGATAAAAATTCTGTTTCCGGTTTTAATGCCATAATTATTAATGTTTAAGCTTATTGTTCTTGATCCCCAGATAGTATCTTCGGTATGGCGCTTATAATCAAAGTCCTTAATCTTAAAGTTGTTAATATCTAAGTTTTTATTCAACCATTCCCTTTGTTTTTTGTTGCTTTTGATCTCCTGTCTTAAGAAATTATCAAACCTTAATCCATGATATCTGGTTTGTATTTTTGCTTTAGCATGTCCGTCTTTTGTGAGATCCACTTTGATAAGCTGAAACCTATAATTATCATTACCCGAGTGAGATGGAGTAGGAACCAGCTTTCCTCCCTCATTGGTGATAAGAAGGGCTTTTCTGTTTGAAGTACTCTCTCCCAGATAACCAGTAGGATGGAAAGCGCTTGTTGTTTCCAGCCATAAAGTATCTTTTTTATTTACAGCACAAACAATTACATGATTGAATTGATTTGAAGGAAAATCCTCAATAAAAACATTGGGATTGTCATCACTCCTGATTATTGAATAATAGGCTTTTATACCTATTAGTTCCAGCAGATTTTTTGTGTAATTAGAGAGTGCTTTGCAATCCCCATAGCCCAAATTGTCAACCTTTTCAGCTTCGAAAGGTTGCCAGCCTCCTATACCCAGTTGAATACTCACATATCTTGTTTTGTTTTGGACATATTGATAAACAGCCTTCACCTTTTCATTAAAAGTGTCAAGTGTATCTGTCAGTTCTCTAATCTCTGTTGTGGTTTTTTCAGGAATTTCATCCCTTTCATTGATCAATTTCCCGATCCATAAGCCAAAATTTTTCCACGAATCCATTTCCCCTTGGTAGTTATCAATCTCAAAATCGTTAGGAGCTAACATAACCATAGGGTATTCATGTACAGGAGAATAGGGTTCATCAGGAAATGCTTTAATATTTTGAAGATTCCAGGTGTATACTTTTTTTCTTCTTTTATTTTGAATTTCAGGTTCAACTTTTGTGCTTATATTCAGGTACCTAAATTGAAAATCATCCTTCGTAATTACCTTAAATGTAGAGTTTCTTACAAATATATCGTTATTCTTTTGTGGTTTCCATGAAGGATAACTTAATAGTCCATTATAATGTACGGAATATTCATATTTAATTCTATAGGGATAATCATTCATTTGCGGAATATAATACCTGAGATAATTATCGTCAAATAAAGAATATGAAGCATTGATGTTATTCTCTTCCAAGTCATTTGCCCTGATTGTTTTAATTTTTTCTCCAACCATATTAAATATTTCCGCTTTCCTGAAACTGATGCTTCGGAAATCATCTTCAAAGGCATAGAATGCTCCATAGACGTTACCGGATTCTTTGAGTATGGTAATATCATATTCTTTAGTAACCTTAGCTTTAGAAGGCGACTTAATCTCTAAAATGGTTTTGCTGTTGTTAACAATTGCAGTGGCCGACTCAAGTTCGTATTCTTTTTTAAAGCTATTATTAGCTTTTATTGCCTCCATAGAGAAAGCAATCAGAATAAAAACAAGTAATATTCTTAATTTCATATAATTAGCTTTTCTTTAATACAATTTGTTCTGACTGTTTTTTAATTAATTGATTATAAAAAATTTTCAGATTTTTATACTCATCATTTCTAAATATACACTTGTTAATTTTAAATTTTGTTCTGATTATTATTCTGTTGCCCATTTGCTGTATCAGGTATGAAAAGCTGGCATGATTATTTGGTAATTTAATTTTTTCAGATTTAGGGATACTTTCAATGGTATAATTTTCAGGAATACTTATTTGATAAGTATTTGACACATTATAAGGATGAGCATAATCAACGGGATGTTTGCGGTTTTCAAGTTTGAATGGATTCTCATAAATTCTGTCATAAACAATTGGATTAAGATATATCAGATCGCCCATAACAGAATTATCGCTTAATATAACGCTGTCAAATGCCATGGTAACTGGCTTATGTAGAGAATCTAAGTCCCGGATTTCATAATTATTAATTGTCAAATGATTGTCTTTCTCAACTTCTTTAATATATTTATTTCTGCTTTCATAATCATTTATCTTATTCCTGAAATTATAGGCTGCATATTTCTTGTTAATCGCTTTTATTTTTGCATATGGACTTTTATCATTATTAAAATTAATCATTACATAATTGCTTTTTTCGTATGGTATACTCCCAATTAAATTGATTGATCGTGTTTTGTTTTCATTAATTATTTGTGCTCTTCCATTTAAACATCTTACCGGAATCAGGTTAATATGACTATATGGATTTGTGGCATCCATCAAGTATTCTTTTCCCTCGATACGGGCAAAAGCAATCACATAATTTGTTTGGCTGACGGAAGGGTGTGAAGGGTGTATAATTCCATGCTTCCTGGTGCTCAGAATTACAGGATTTGCATAAATATTTGCTTCCCTTAACATTGCAGTTAAAAGCAGGTTTATTTCAGCTACATTCCCCGTTTTTTCCTTATATGCTTTTCTTATATTGGTTTCCGGGTAAATTCCAAATTCATGGTTCCATTTCATATTTTGTTTTACATGGTTAAAGATACTTTGCATCCTTGAATTCAGATCGTCATATTGATTACAAATTGATTCAATTTCATCCTTAAAAAATGCATTACGCTTCAATTGTCCTCCAAAATTGCGATTCTTTATAAGCCTTTTGTTAATAGATTCCCATGTATCTGTATAATTTTTCAGGGATGATTGGGGGAGACGAATCCAGGCCAGTTCAAATTCAATTCTATTCATAAAATTTTGGGCACTGGAGGTGTATTTTTCTTTTTTAAACGCTGGAATATCTTCTATAACCCATCGATAAATATTTCTACTGCAGTCTATTCTTTTGGTATGATACTCGGTTTTTTTTATAATAGCCTGTGTCCCTTTCCTGACCTTATATTTAATTACTATTGGTTCATTAACTGTATTTTTCTCATTAATAGTAAAGGGTTCATAACCATAAGTGTGTTGATTATAATGAAAATATTCAGGAATATTTATATTATATTCACTCCATTTGACAGGTATGGTATGTTGAAACTGCCATTCCCACAAGTTAAAAAAGTAGCTTGATTCGATAGAATATTTTAGTTCAATGATAGAACCAGCCTTTACATTAGGCATGGCAAACTTTGTTAGATCCCAATTTTTATTTTTTTCTTTTGTATATACATTTCTTCTTCTTAATCTTGTCCTGTCAATTTTGTTTCCTTTTAAATTATAGGTAAAACCTCTTAAAGAGGTTATGTCTTCTGAATCTCCTCCTGATTTATATAATGGAATATTGAAGTTTCCTCTTTTAACCCCTTTTTTATTAAGAATTTTAATTCGGACATGCCTGTTGAACCTTAACTTAAAACTTTCATCCATTTGATCGTAGTAAATTTTTGAAGTTCCAAAATCACACAAAATTAATGCGTTAGCACTACTATCCTTGGGATAGTATTTCATCTTCAGATTTTCTTTTTTGATGTCTTTAAATTTTACCGGAGCTTTTTGAGAAAATACGTAATTCATTTGAAAGCATAACAAAAGTATGCCAAGAGCACTTAATCTTTTCATATTTTTATCTTTAACGGTTAGAAGTAATACAAATCTAATTTTTTTTTTAAAAAAAAAGTTTAAATCTTAAATTTTTTTTTCAGATTTAAACTTCCCTTTTAAATCACTGTCCAAAGAAAAACCCACAAAAAGCAACAAATGAAAACTATATCTTACTTACTTACACTGGTTTTAGTGATTTTTTTCTTCCAATCATGTCAGGAAGGTTCCAACATTGAGGAAAAAACGGAACGCATACATGATCAAGTTTTAACCATTGATACACATACGGATTCTCCTTTAAATTTAATGCGTTCTGATTTTGATTTAGGGGAACGTCACTCGTATGAGGATTCCCGCACCTGTCTGGATTACCCAAGAATGAAAGAGGGCGGCCTGGATGCAGCATTTCTTGCAGTTTTTATTGGGCAAAGGGAGAGAACTGGTAACGGAAACAAACTGGCGAAAAAGAAAGCCTTTGAAATTTTTAATAAAATTCATGAATCAATTGATGAAAACCAAGATTTAGCAGGACTGGCTCTTGAAGCAGATGATGCTTATGAACTAGAAAAACAGAACAAAAGAGCAGTTTATATTGGACTTGAAAATGGATACCCCATTGGTAAAGATATAAACAACGTGGAACGATTTTATGAATTGGGAGCCCGTTATATTACACTTTGTCATACCAGTAATAATGACATTTGTGATTCATCAACCGATTCCGATGGCCCGGAGCATAATGGGTTAAGTGAATTTGGAAAAAAAGTGGTAAGACGAATGAATAAAATGGGTATGATCATTGATGTTTCTCATATGTCAGATAAAGCATTTTATGATGTCATAGAAATTTCTAATACTCCGGTGATAGCTTCTCATTCATGCGCCAGAGCTCTATGTGATCATCCCAGGAATTTATCTGACGAAATGCTGAGAAAGTTAAAAGAAAACGGAGGAGTTATCCAGATTTGTTTTATGTCTGATTACCTGAAAGAAATAAAGCAAGATCCTGCCAGAGATTCTGCTTATAGAGCCTTAAGAGAAAAGTACGATGGGTTTAGTGATCTTACAGAAGAAGAACGTGCTAAAGCCAGAAAAGAATGGTATGCGATCAACAAAAAATTTCCAAAGAAATTAGCTGCCGTAAAAGACGTGGTAGATCACATTGATCATGTGGTCGAAACAATTGGAATAAATTACGTGGGTATAGGAACAGATTTTGATGGAGGAGGACGAGTTGAGGATTGTGCAGATGTGAGCCAGATGAAGAATGTTACAAAAGAACTAATTAAGCGGGGTTATTCTGAGGAAGAAATTGAAATGATCTGGGGTGGCAATTTTATTCGTGTATTCCGTGAGGTACAAAGAAACTCCGGGACACAATCATCATAAAAGCCCCACAAATAATTAAGGCTTACAGACAAACGAAATATTGGTTTAAAAAAAATGCAAAGGCTTTTGCAAATAATAGCCCAAAACCATGCATTTCACAAACAAATAATCTGCGTATAATACTCATCACAAGTTTATTTCGTGTTTTTCAGCAAGCCCTAATCAACATCCGTGACATGAAAATGCAAAACATGATTTGGTGCAAATTCCACAGCCGGTGCATTTTGCATCATTAATTACAGGTGCTTCAAAGGGAGATCCCTGGGAAATAGCCCCCACAGGACAAATATTTACTGTCGGGCATGAATGATTTTGAGGGCATAAAAATTTGTTTAACACGATTTTACGTTTCATCTTTTCAAGTTTTAAATTAAAAAAGTGCAAATTTAAGAATAAAATATGAAAAGATGTAAATAGGTATAAATTTGTATGCGTTTTTTTTGCTTTATTAATAATATTTGCACGACACTGGAATTTTGTGAAATTAAAACCACAAATCCTATTTATCAGGTAAACAATATATCTCAACTTATTGTTAATATACAAATTGTTTATGAGTCATGGTACATAAAAAAATTAAAATATTGCTTTTCATTCTTGCTGTTGTACTCATATTTGAGAATGTTCAATCCAATAATAATTATAAGCCGATGAATGATAATAAAAAGGAATTAATAAAAGCCACTTTAGCTGCCGGATGTTTCTGGTGTGTGGAAGCTGTTTTTCAGAACTTAAAGGGGGTAGAGAAAGTTGTCTCGGGATATTCCGGAGGGCATGTAAAAAACCCTTCTTATAAAGAAGTGTGTAATGGAACTACAGGACATGCAGAAGCTATACAGTTAAAATATGATCCCGCTGTAATAAGTTTTGAACAAATTCTGGAAGTATTCTGGAAAACTCATGATCCGACAACCCTGAACAGACAGGGACCAGATATTGGAACGCAGTATCGTTCAGTAATATTTTATCATAACGATGAGCAGAAAAGAGTAGCAGAAGACTCTAAAAACCTGATGAGTCGTTCAGGATACTTCAACAGACCTATAGTTACCGCTATTGAGTCTTACAAAAACTTTTATGAAGCAGAGGATAATCACCAAAACTTTTATCAAAACAATCTTAATCAACCTTATTGTCGTTTCCGCATTGATCCTAAGATGGATAAATTACAAAAGCAATTCAATGACTTATTAAAAGAATAATTTCGCGGGCACGAGGATAATATACTTCTATGGAAACCTAAAAAAGACTTAATTGTTTTGGGTATTTTTTAATGTTATTGGCAGTGCCAACATCAGAACCTGCGGTCATTCCACCGTAAGAAGGGCTTTCTTTTCTTTCCTTTTGGAGATAGGATGAATATTTTTCTGTTTTTTCCTTAAAGTTTAATTCGATGCTTTTATTTATTTTATGTAACTGCTTAAAAGCCTGTTTTTTATCAGATTGTTGAATTTTTGCTCTTAAAAGAGCATCATTTAGTTCATTTATTGTTTGGTCGTACACATGGGTCTGTACCGGAAATGGCTGACCATCTTTTCCTCCATGAGCAAATGAAAAGCGGGCCGGATCGGAGAAGCGGGTAGGGGTGCCGTGAATTATTTCACTCACCAGGCTTAGAGAACGAAGTGTTTTGGGTCCAAGACCTTTTAAAAGCATAAGGGATTCAAAATTATCTATTCCGTATTCATAAGCCAGTGTAAGAATTGCTCCAAGACGTTTCAGATTAATATCCGAAGCATGTACACCGTGATGTGCAGGCATTGTCAATTTTTGCACTTCCTGCATCATTTTCCAGGGTTTTTCACCGGTTATTTTAACAATACCATTTCTCGCAGATCGTGCTTTTTTATCAGTTAAATTAAGCAATGTTCCCTGGTTAATACCACATACGGAAGTATGAGGTTCTTCAACAAAGGAGTGTAGTGAAGTGGAATGCCAGTGATATCTCCTGGCCATTCGATCAGTTTGATTCATACCCTGTTGAATTACTGCCCATTTTCCTTCTTTAGAAACCACAAAAGAATGGAGGTAGAGTTGAAAACCATCCTGAATTGCGTTATTATCTACTTTTGCGCTCAGACGACTGTTTTGTACTAACTTTTGTCCATTTATACCCGTTTTATCAGCATATTGAAAGAGTTCGTGAGGTGTTTCCCTGGAATACTTTCCTCGTCCACCACAAACAAAGATTCCAAGGTCTCTGGTTATAGGATTAATTCCTCGTTTTAATGCGCCCATAACGGATGTAGTAATACCTGACGAGTGCCAGTCCATACCCAGCACACTGCCCAATGACTGAAACCAAAATGGATTGCTTAATCTCCTGAGGAATTCATCAGTACCATATTCTTCAATAATCATCTCAGTAATAGCACGTCCCAGGCGAGTCATTCTCTGGTAAAGCCATGGTGGAACTTTACCGCCATGTAAGGGCATATCTGTAGAACCAGTTCGTTTCATACGATTTTTTCCTGTTGCAAATTTACAACATTTTAGCGGCAGAAACAAATTAGTTTATTAGTTTTAAATGTTTGTAAAACAGAAATTTAATAGGAAATTATTAATCTGATGCTACAGCAGAAAAGTCGGTCAATTTACCACCAGAAAATTTACAGGTGATTTCAATGGGATTGCAGCATACTTCACAGTCTTCAATATACTGTTGTTCTGCAATTGAAGGATCCAGAAAAACCATGATCTCTTCATTGCAAAACGGGCATTTGAATTTATATGCTATCTGATCAAATTTCACTTGTATAAAGGATTATTTAAGATTTTGATTTTTAATAAATTATATTTATAATTTCCGCATTTTTACATTTTAAAGCATGTAACCCTCATGATTTATTAATTGCCGTTTGTCTTTATGATCACGATGAGGTTTTCATTAGAATATTGTCTTTAAGTTATTACTTTGTATGAATAACTAATCACATCAAATTAATAAAAATACCTTATGACAAGTTAAGGAAAAAAAAGATAATTAGAAAGTCAAATTCCATTTATCATGAAGGGAAGTAAAGAAAAAGGTGTATAGAACAGACCATGCAATTTGTCCGACCACCAACCAACAGTAATTTATAAATTTTTCCCCATAATATTTGGCTACAAGAAAGGCAGATACGGGGATTGATAAAATTATAGGATTTAATATAATGATACCCGGCAGGCCATAAGTTCTCTTAAGCTTAATTAGTTTTTTGTTTCTTTTGGTAAATATTTTTTTGTTCTTATCCTGTTTTTGCGCGGGTAATATTTTTGTCCAGGTCTTTATGACAATTTTAGATAAGGAAACAAAGAAAATCACACCAATCAATCCGCCAAAGTTTGTATAGAGTAGTGTCTCAAAAAAAGACATTTTCATTATGAGAACAGCCAAAGGGAATGTTGCTGCAAACTTCCAGGTGGATGATAAAATAATGATTAATTCTTTCATAGGTATGAGATCACCAACAAAACTATTAAAAATAGTATATATTACAAATTTATAAAATTACTTATATATATTTCTATGTCCTATAATTAATATTATGTTAAATAGATAAATTAAAAAAACAGGGGAAATTCATCCCCCATTTTTCTATTTAATTATTCCTGATTTTTTTTCAGTATTTCAATTCTCTTTGAAACCTTTTTATACTTGGTTGCATATTCTTCATTCAGATGACGTAAACGGAAATAAAGTTGTTTTAATGTATTTAATGTTTGTAAATCATTTGATTTAATATCCCGGGCTTTTTCAACATAAGGCAATGCCTTTTTAAATTCTTCAGTAGCTTCTTCTTTGTATTTTTTAAATTCTGCATCATCCTTAGTAGAATTTGCCTTGTTTTCAAGTTCTACTCCCCTGTTAAAATAGATTACTCCAAGATTGAAATGTGCCATATAAGAATCCGGGTCTAATTCTAATGCTTTTTCATAATTCTTAATGGCTTTTTCTTCTTCATCGAGTTGATCATAGACCTGGCCTTCGGCAGTATAATATTCCGCTTTGTTGGGACTAATTTTTTGTGCCTCATTTAAATAATCAAGTGCTTTTTTTGGGTTATCCGAATCAAGAAGATAATAATTAACCAAGGTAGCGATCATGGTCTCATTTTTCGGATATTTGTCAAATCCCTCTTCCAGCATCTGCATCGCTTTTGTCGTGTCACCCATCTTTAAATAGTTGTTCTTGAGCAAGATATAAGAATTTGCTCCTTGGTACCCTAACTCAGCAGTTTTCTCGAAATATTGAATTGCTTTTTCTCTTTGTTTGATATTATTTGCTGCAATGCCTGCATAGTACATTATAGCAGTATCAACTGTTTCGTTAAACGGCATATTGCTTACCTTAAGGGCATATTCAAAATTATTCAATGCCGTTTCATAATCTTTTTCCTCATTAAAGGCCTTTACCCCATCATTGGCAAAATATGATTGTAATTTCATCATATTTAGCTTAATGGCTCCATGGTAGTTATCCTCTTTATCCATTTCGTATGCCTTCTTGTAATTATCAAAAGCTTTAAATTTTGGCTTTTCGGCCACCTCATTAAATTTTTCATTTTCATAAATCTTTTGATAAACGAATCCCTTCACATAATATGTTTTGGGCCAGTTTTTCGTATCTTCAAGTTTCATTGCATGGTTTACCGATCTTAAAGCAGTATCCAGTTTTTCATTTTCTTTAGCCCATAATTCAGCTCGGTTGACATAGGCTTTGTCACTACAACTACTGAAAATAATCAACGTTGCTACAACAGCTGTTAAAATTGTGATAGTCTTTCGTCTCATTGTTTTCATTTTTAAAATTTTATTTGTTTTGCAAAAATACTATATTTCATTTATTTGTTCAAAAAATTTATAAAAACCTCCCTTTTAATGTTAAAGAACATTTTAAAAGCAAGTTTATTATTAACCCCGACTTAGATGAACTTAAATTTTTGAAAAAAAATTTAGTGAACCTTAGTCGCTGTCGGAGACAGGAATAATTCTTGAACGGCGAAGCC
>CAZWHH010000017.1:0-14319 GCA_964633615.1 uncultured Bacteroidales bacterium
GTAGAATCGATAAATTTAGTAATATTTACTTTTGAAAACAATATTGAATCCGAATTAAAATTCGGTTAATAATTTAGTGCTTGTTACGTAAATGAGGAAATAAAGGTTTCTATAATGTGTCGGGATTTTAAGAACCTAAAAAGGGGAGTGAAAATAATTTAATATCAAGTATCTGAACTCTGCCAGATTTTTATAAAATACTTTAATTTTGATTTTTTGTTTTATATTGTAGAATTGAAAATATAGTATGTAGTAGTAATTTCATTTTAAATTAAAAACACAGGTTCATGGAAAAGATAAAAAGAGTTTTATTAAAACTAAGTGGTGAGGCCTTGATGGGAGAGCAGGATTTTGGGATTGATCATGATCAGTTACAACGGTTTTCTGATGAAATAAGAAGCCTTGTAAACACTGGATATGAGTTATCTATTGTAATTGGGGGAGGAAATATTTTCAGAGGATTAAGCGGGACAGAAAAAGGGTATGACCGGGTTAAAGGAGATCAGATGGGTATGCTGGCAACTGTTATTAACGGAATGGCTCTTGCCAATACTTTACAGAATGAAAATATTTCCTGTCGTTTGTTTACTGCCATAAAGATTGAACCCTTTACTGAATATTATACAAAAGAGAAAGCCAGGGATTCTTTGGAAAATGGGTGTGTTAATATTTTCACGGCCGGAACCGGGAATCCTTATTTTACTACAGATTCGGCAGCAGCCCTGCGGGCTTTGGAAACAGATTCAGATGTTTTGCTAAAAGGAACTCGTGTGGATGGGGTTTATTCTGATGATCCGGAGAAAAATGAAAATGCCCGGAAATATGATAAGATTGATTTTGAAGAAGTATTGAATAAAAAGCTGAATGTGATGGATATGACAGCCTTTGCTATGTGCAGAGACAATAAGCTTCCTGTCATTGTTTTTAATATCAATAAAAAAGGAAATTTATTGAAGGTATTGAGTGATGTCAGCATGGGTACTTTGGTTTACAGCAAGTAGGAAAGGTTAATATTTTTTTTTACATTTGTTATAACGATAATTTTAAAAATTGAAAAACCATGAATGAAGAGATTCAAGAAATTATAAAGGAGACAAAAGAAAAAAATAAAAAGACAATAGAACATTTGTCTGATGAATTGGCACGAATTCGTGCTGGTAAAGCAAATCCCCGAATTTTAGATGGTGTTTATGTGGATTACTATGGTGCAAGCACACCTCTTTTTCAGTTGGCTAATATAGGAACTCCTGATGCCAAAACGATTACAGTGCAACCATGGGATAAAAATGTGGTTGATGATATTGAGAAGGCTATCATGGATGCTAATTTGGGACTGAATCCTTCCAACCAGGGTGATATTATAAGAATTAATATTCCTCCTTTAACTGAAGAGAGAAGAAAAGAATTGGTTAAATTCATTCATGCTGAAAGTGAAAATGCAAAAGTGAGTATACGAAACAATCGAAGAGATGCGAATGAAAAATTGAAAAACCTTAAAGACTCGGGAACTCCTGAAGATGAGACTAAAAGAGGCGAAGAGGAGATACAAAAACTTACAGATGAATACGGAAAGAAAATAGATGAGATTGTAGAAGAAAAGGAGAAAGAGATGATGACAGTATAGTTTTTCGTGGGATTACTCTGATAAAAAAGGAAGGCAGCTTTTAGAGCTGTCTTTTCTTATTACAGTATTTTTAGAAGGATCCGGAATGCCCGGGAGTGATAGAAGAATTAGAATCTGCTGTCCCGTGGAAATATTGATATTTTACCTGAAATAAAAAAAGATCCAGGGCCAGTCCAACTATTTATCATTAAATTCTGAAATATTGTTGGCAATTTTTAGCACTTTCACTACATCTCCTTCTTCGTTTTTGATGGGGGTATAAGTTTCAACAAATTTGAAAGATTTATTATCAACCGTAATTGTGGTTGTTTGTTTTTTGGTTTTACCGTTTTTTAAATCTTCCCAGAATTGATCATTTTCCTTTTTTTGTTTTTGTGTTAAATCCATATTATCTGTATGGTGGCTTCCAATGACAGATTCTCTGCTGATTCCAAACAGGTTAAGATATTTGTTATTGACATTGAGTATTTTACCTTGTAAATCATATTCAATAACGTAACTTGATTCGTTCAGGGCATCTATCAGGCCTTGCATTTCTGCTGTTTTTCTTGCTGCCTCCTCTTGTGTAGCTTTTAGTTCTTCCATATTCTGTCTCATCTCTTCTTCCTGCGAGGTCAATTCTTCAGCCTGTTGTTGTGATTTTTCCAGTAATTCATTTGTTTTAATATTAATTTTTACCGCGGCAAGCGTTGATCCAATGTTTTCAGCTACTTTTTCTACAAAATCACGTTTGTAGTCGGGAATTTCACCAAATGTTGCTATCTCCAATACACCAAGTACCTCTTCTTCGTGTTTAAGAGGAACAATAAACAGGGCATCCGGATTAGCATCCCCCAATCCTGAAGTGATTTGAATATAGTCCTGGGGAATTTCTGTAATATAGGTACTTTCTTTTTCTATGGCACAGGTTCCCACGAGGCTTTCACCCAATTTAAAAGATTTCTGGATATATTTTTTTCGGTTATAAGCAAAAGCCGCCAACAAATCATATTTTATATTGTTTTTGTCTTCATCATTTTTAATAAATATTCCACCCTGGTTGGCATCCATATATTTGACCAGATTTCGGATAATATGATCTCCCAGTTTTTCCAGGTCATCATTATTCTGACGAAGTATATCCGCAAATTTGGCCAATCCTTCATTTAACCATTGTCGTTTTTCCTCTTCCTCCCGTTGTTTTTTTTCTTCTTCGCGTGCTTTTCTGAGGCTTTCCCGCATTTCGATGAGCGACTTTCCTAATTCGTCATTTTCGTGGGTTAAATTGAATTCATAATCCAGGTTCCCTTCTCCTAAACTTTTTGCAAATTCATTTTTTTTGTTTAATTCTTCGATTGAAGTATTTAGTGCGTTGGCCATTTCTTCAATTTCATCGTGAGTCTGTACATTCAATTTCAAATCTTCTCCAATGTATCCCTGAGACAGCTTATTTAGCTTATGGGTTACTTTTTCGATAGGGATGGTTATATTCCGGGAAACAAAATATATAATTGTGGCAAGAATCAACAATCCTATGAAACCAACAAGTAGAGATATTTTAAAGTTTTTGTTGGCATTGGCCATAATTGATTCTATTGGTACCGTTACTCCCAGGTACCAGTATGTATCTGTTCGTCCTATTTTAATGGGGGAGTAATAAACGAATTTTTTAACATTATCATCTTCTTTATCATTTTGTTTTTTATAGTGGATTAAATCAAAAGGTTCCCCGGCTTTAATCTTTTCATAAAGGTTAAAGAATTTATCAGTGGTGGGGTTTTTGTCTGCCTGCTTGTTCAGCAGTTTGGTGTTCGGGTGACCTGCGTATTTGCCATTGTGTGAAAGCAGGAAGGCGTAACTTCCTTCCAGTCCTTCGAGTTTTATTTGTTGAACAATGTCCTCAAATTTATCCAGTGTGATATCAACTCCCACCAATCCAATGAAATTTCCAGACTTAAGAATAGGAGTTTCCAGAGAAGTCATTAATTTTTGTTCTTGTTTTCCGGCAGAGAATACATCTGAATATAATTCGGATATTAGTTCTTCTGCCCGGGCTTTATCTTTTGCATATAATTCTGAATCTCCCTCAAGATCCCTTAGTTCTGAAGATTTTTTTATTTCTCCGTCTTCCCGGAATCTTGTATTCATAATTCTTCCATAAGGTTTATTCCAGGTTGAATCAATGTATTGGAGCTCCCAGCTATCCCATAACTGATAAAAAGAGGGATTGGCTTCAAAAACATCATCGTACATCTTGTTAACAAGTTCCTGCCATTGGTCTTTAGGTAAGAAAGTGTAATTTTTAAAGGCGTTGGCAAGGGTTCTGATTACAGAAAAATCTTCGTTGATGAGGCCTTGTATGATTTTGGCATTTTTTTCCGACTTTTCTTCAATTAATTTAATGGTACTTTTATACGCATCATTTTTGGCATTGAAGCTAATATAGCCTATAGCCCCTAAAAATATAACAACAGAGACAGAAATAATGATCAATTGAAGTTTATGTCGAAGTTTTAGGTTCTTCATTGCACACTGGTTTATTAAAAATTGGTCAATTTTTATGAGGTAAACCTACTATTTTTTTGTTAAAATTCAAAGAAAGCCGAATATAACAAAGAAGACATATTGCTTGTAAAAACGGACTCTTTATTCTTATCAGGAACTGATTTTTTGAAAATCAAATTCTGAAATTTCAATGGCAATTTTTAGTATTCTTTTTACTGTTCCGTTTTCGTCAATAATAGGGGTGTATGTTTCTGCAAAGATGAAAGTTTTTCCATTAAGTTCTACAATGTTTGTATCTTTTTTCACCTTTCCTTCTCTAAGTTCATCCCAGAATTTTTTATAATCATTTTTTTGTTTTTCTGTAAGTTTCATTTTGTAGGTGTGATGAGTCCCCACCACCTCGTCTTTGGTAAGTCCTAATAATTCAAGGTATTTATCATTGACAGCAACAATTTTTTCATCTAGGTCATATTCTACCACGTAATTTGCCCGATGAAAAGCATTAACAAGGCTTTCCATTTCTGCTTTTTGTTTGGCAGCCTCTTCCTGTGTGGCCTGCAACTCTTCCATATTTTGTCTCATTTCTTCTTCCTGTGATGATAATTCTTCTGATTGTTGCTGTGATTGTTCCAGTAATTTTTGTGTTTTCATGTTTACTTTTACCGATGATATTGTTGAGGCAATGCTTTCACAAACTTTTTCTACAAAAGAGATCTGGTAATCTTCGAATTTTTTAAATGAGGCGAGTTCTACAACTCCTACCAGCTGTTCTTCTGTCTTTACCGGTACAAGAAGTAAACAGTCCGGGTTGGCATCTCCCAGGCCCGATGTGATTTCAATGTAGTCCTGGGGAATTTCTGTCATATAGATAGTTTGTTTTTCTAAAGCACACGTACCTACAAGTCCATCACCAAATTCTATTTTTCGCTCAAAAAACTTTTTCCTGTCAAAGGCAAAAGCTGATTTAAGTTCAAGGAATTTATTATTTTCATCTTCGTCATTCACGAGAAAGATTCCACCCTGGTTTGCTTCAAGGTAAAAGACCAGGTTTTTAATTACCTCATCGGCCAGATTCTGAATGTTTTCGTTGTTTTGTCTTTGAATATCAGCAAATTTGTTCAGTCCTTCATTGGTCCATTGTCTTTTCTCTTCTTCTGTTTTTCGTTTTTCTTCCGCTTCGCGATTTTTCTTCAGGCTATTTCTCATTTCAAGTAATGACTTGCCTAATTCGTCTTTATTCCCTGATAATTCATATTCAACGTCAAGTTCTCCATTTCCAAGTTTATTGGCAAATTCAGTTTTTTTGTTTAGTTCTTCAATTGAAGTATTTAAAGCATGGGCCATCTCCTCAATTTCATCTCCTGTGTTGACACTAAGCTTCATCTTTTCATCAATTTCTCCTTCAGATAATCTGTTCAGGACCTGTGTGAGATTTTCTACCGGATTGGTTATGTTTTTGGTAATGACATAGATTACAACAAACAAAATAAGCAGACCTAAGAATCCAATGATTAATGAAACCATAAAATTTTTGTCTGCTTCGTGCATGATTGAAGAAACCGGGAGTGAGATTCCCAGGTACCAGGGTGTACCTGTCCTTCCAATCTCAATTGGACAATAGCTCACGTAATATTTATCTAATTCATTTTCTTTATGAATAATAGAAAAGGCTTCATTCTTTTGTAGTTTTTCATACAGATTGAATCCTTTTTTTTGAGTAGGATTTTTTTCAATGGGTTTATTAAGCTTCGAAGTGTCCGGGTGGCCTGCATATTTACCTTTGTGGCTAATTAAAAAAGCATAATCACCTTCAAGGTTTTCCAGATCAATATTTTTAATTAGTTCCTGAAAGCGGTCCATTGTGATATCCATCCCCACGATGCCCACATATTTTCCATTTTCATCCTGAATGGGTGTTAGGAGGCTTGTCATAAGCTTTCTTTCTGATTTTCCTTCCACGAAGACATCAAAATAGAGAGGCAATATCATCTCTCTGTTGCCCTCTTTAATTTTTTTGTAAATCTCATTGTCTCCTTCCTGGCTCCTTATTGTATTTGTACTTTTTATAATCCCTTGTTCTCTGAAATATGTATTGGCAATTCTTCCGTATGGCTTATTCCAGGAAGTATCAATCACATTTAATTCCCAGCTGTCCCACAAACTGTATATATTTGGATTTTCCCTGATAATTTTATCATACATTTGATTCACCAGATTCTGCCATTTG
Organism: uncultured Bacteroidales bacterium; assembly: GCA_964633615.1. GTDB lineage: Bacteria > Bacteroidota > Bacteroidia > Bacteroidales > UBA12077 > JAGXLC01. The sequence goes on from CAZWHH010000017.1 coordinate 6,336, forward strand.
TCTTTAGACCATGAATCATAATTTTCAAAACCAAGGGCCAGTGTTCTCACGAGAGACATATTTTCATTCATGTTCACCTGGATCTGCCGGGCAAATTTCCGGGCACTTATATCAACAATTTTTTTTGTGTCTTCAGAGGTTTTCTGCCTTGCATTAATACTGATATATCCAATTGCAAACAGATAGATAACAGCGGCTATAGAAATAATAAATATTTGAATTTTTTGTTTGAGTTTTAAATGGAGCTTCATAAAATCTGGTTTTATTATTTAAGTAAACATATCATATTTTTTTCACATCTCAAAGAGGTCGGTTTACTTGAAACAAGCAGGTTTAGTTTTAGTGCCGTCAAATTATCAGAACTATTTATTCTTTAACTTTTTGTTTTCCTCTTCTAACTGGTGAACATAGGAAATGTCATTTGACAAAACCATTATTTTTGTATATTCCTGACTTTCGTCTTTTATCGGAACAAAGGTTTCATAGAGCCATTTTTCTTTTTGATTAAAAAAGTATTGATGTCTTTCGCTATGTTTTTTACCTTTTTTCAGGTCTTCCCATAATTTCAGGAATTCTTTTGATTTGGATTTTTCAGGGTCCATGAAATGGCTTATATTCTTTCCTGTTAAGGCGTCTTCATCTAAATCTGCAAATCGGCAATAAACCGGATTGGCTTTTAATATATTTCCCTCGATGTCGAGTTCCAGTCTGCCCACCGCTGAATCAACAGCTTCAATGATACCACTCATTTCATTTTCTCTTCTGGCTGCTTCTTCCTGGGTAGCCTGCAATTCTTCCATGTTCTGTCTCATCTCCTCTTCCTGGGATGACATTTCTTCTGCTTGTTGTTGTGATTTTTCAAGCAGCTCATTGGTTCTCATATTGATTTTAACTGAGGCAATGGTAGAAGCTATTGTTTCCGCTACTTTCTCCACAAAATCTTTTTGATACTGTTCTAATTTGTTAAAAGATGCCAATTCCAGCACACCCACCACTTCTTCTTCTGTTTTTAAAGGAACGATAAAAAGGCTGGTTGGATTGGCTTTGCCAAGTCCGGAAGTAATATTGATATAATCCTGAGGAAGTTCTTCCAGGTATTTAGGTTTTTTTTCTTGTGCACATGTACCAACGAGGCCTTCTCCGGGTTTATAGGTTTTCTCCAGGTATTTCCTTCGGTTATAGGCATAGGCGGCTACAAGTTCGTATTGAACATCTTCCTGATCATTGTCATTCTTAATAAAAATACCCCCTTGATTGGCATCTAAATATTTTACCATATTTTTTACCACATCATAACCGAGTTCTTTGATGTCGTTATTGTTTTGTCTCAGAATGTCGGCAAATTTAGCCAAACCCTCATTGGCCCATTGTCTTCTTTCGTCCTCTATTTTTCTTTTTTCTTCTTCTTCCCTGGCCTTTTTGAGGCTGTTTCTCATTTCTATGAGTGACTGGCCTAATTCGTCTTCTTCGCTGGTCAGGCTAAATTCGTAATCTAACTCACCCTTTCCTAATTTCTGGGCAAAAATATTTTTAGTATTTAATCCCTCTATTGATGTGTTTAAGGCATTTGCCATGTTTTCAATCTCATCGCCTGTAGCCAGTTCCAGTTTCATATTCTGGTCAATACGGCCTTTTGCCAACTGATTCAGCCGGTAAGTAACTTTTTCTATTGGGGTGGTAATATTTTTTGCTACAAGATATATCACGAAGGCTAAGATGATAAGTCCAATTAATCCCACGAACAATGATGTTTTAAAGTTCTTATTTGCCTGGGCTTTAATAGAATCTAGCGGTGCAGAGATTGCCATGTACCAGTAGGTGTCGGTTTTTCCGATTTTAATGGGAGAATAAGTGACATATCTTTCCTTTTGATTTTTTTTATTGTGTATTGCATTAAAGTTTTTTCCGGTTTTGATTTTATCGTGTAAGTTAAAATCTTCATTTTTAGTTGGGTTGGGGGCGGCTTTTTTATTTAGAGAATCTGTTTCAGGATGTCCGGCAAAAATAGCATTGTGTGATAACAAAAAAGCGTAACTGCCTTCAAGATCTTTTATTTTGATTTCACTCACAATATCCTGAAACTGTTCCAGGGTTACATCTAGTCCCACAAGCCCGATGAATTTTCCTGAATCCCTAATGGGTTGTTCCAGGGAGGCCATTAATTTTTTTCCCGCTTTGCTTGTGGAAAAAACGTCAGTATAGATATCGGTAACAAATTCACCCGGTCTGGATTTATTTTTTTTGTATAGTTCAGGGTCTCCATCTAAGCTTCTCAAATCGCTAACTAAAGTGATATTATTATTTTCTCTGATAATTGTATTGGCTATACGGCCGTATGGTTTGGTCCATGATGTATCAATATGTTGTAATTCCCAGCTGTCCCACAGTTGGTAAAAAGTAGGGTGGGCTCTGAAAACCTCTTTATACATTATTTTAATTAATCCCTGCCATTCTTCCTTGGGCATGTAGTCGTAAGCTTTGAAAGCATTTCCAAGTGTTCTGACAACCGCAAAATCTTCATTGATGAGTCCTTTGATTTGATTACTGTATTTATCGGATTGAGCATCAATAAGTCTTATTGTATTCGTATAGGCTTCATTTTTAGCCTTAAAACTTATATAGCCAATTGCACCCAGGAAGATGATCGCTGAAACAGTTATAATGATGGCTTGTATCTTGTATCTTAGTTTTAGTTTAAAATTTGTGATGTTCATTTTCATAGCAACGGGTTTTAAGGTATTATTCGGGTCTATTGATTTGATTTCGCAGTTTTAATTTTTCATTTTCTGATTCTGTATGATCCAGCCCAATATACAGAATTTTTAAAATATTATCTTCTTTGTCTTTCACAGGGGTAAGAGAACTTATTAACCAAAGTGTTTTTCCTTTAATGCTTACTGCTTTGATCACTTTCTCCTGGTCATTTCCTGCTCTGGCCTCATTCCATATATTTTTAAAAGCAGATAAGTCATCTTTATGAATGAAAGAGTCAATACTTTTCCCTGATGCTTCATTTTTGGTGTATTCAAAAGTGCTCAGGAATAACTCGTTTGCTGTGATTAGATTTCCTTCTGTTGAAAACTCTGCTTTGAGTAAAAAATTATCAATGGCTTCCACCATTCCTTTTAATTCTTGTTCTCTTCGGGCTGATTCTTCCTGAGTAGCTTTGAGCTCTTCCATGTTTTGTCTCATTTCTTCTTCCTGGGCAGACATTTCTTCAGCCTGTTGTTGTGATTTTTCGAGCAATTGAGAGGTTCGGATATTGATCCTTACTGAAGACAAGGTTGATGCAATGGTTTCCCCGACTTTTTCAACAAATTCAATTTGATATTTTTCAAATTTTTTGAAAGAAGCTATTTCAACCACGCCCAGTACATCTTCTTCCATTTTAAGCGGGACGATAAGTATACTGTCCGGGTTAGAATCTCCAAGTCCGGAGGTGATTCTGATATAGTCCTGGGGGACCTCAGTCATATAAATTGTTTCCTTTTCAATGGCGCAAGTTCCTACAAGACTTTCCCCGGGTTTTATTTGTTTTTCAAGGAATTTTCTTCTGTCAAATGCATACGCGGCTTTGAGTTCGTAAACAATGTTTTCCTGGTCTTCATCATTTAAAACAAAGATTCCTCCCTGATTGGCATCCAGGTATTCAACTAAATTTCTGATGATTTCATATGACAGCTCCTCCAGGTTATCATTGTTCTGCCTAAGTATATCGGCAAATTTGGCAAGCCCCTCATTTACCCACCTTCTCTTTTGATCTTCGATCTTTCTTTTCTCTTCTTCTTCTCTTGCTTTTTTTAAGCTTTCTTTCATTTCAACCAGGGAATGCCCTAATTGGTCTTGGCTCCCGGAGGCTTCGAATGGATAGTCAAGCTCACCCGAGCCCAGCTTTTTTGCAAATGTATTCTTTTTATTAAGCTCGTTTATCGAGGTATTGAGGGCATTTGCCATCTCTTCAAGTTCATCACCAGTGGCAAGCTGTAATTTCATTTTTTCATCAATTCGCCCTTTCGCAAGTTCATTTAAACGGTTCGTAACTTTTTCAATTGGATTAGAGATATTTTTTGTTACAAAATAGATCACGAAACTAAGAATCGAGATTCCCAGGATACCTACTAATAATGATAGAATAAAGTTTTTATTTGCTTGTTTTTTGATGGACTCGATGGGGGTAGTAATTCCAATAAACCAGTTCGACCCGGAGGATCCTATTTTTATGGGGGCATAGGAGACATAACGCTTCTTTCGATCTTGTTGGTTATGAATAATAGAAAATTGTTCTCCTTTTTCCATCTTCTCGAAAAGGTTAAACCCTTCTTCATCCGTAGGATTTTTTTTCGGATTTTTATTCAGCAGATCGTTATTCGGGTGGCCTGCAATCTTTTTATCATGACTGATCAAAAAAGCAAAGGAACCATCCAGGTCTTTAATTTTTATATTATTAACAATATCCTGGAATCGTGTTAGTGTCAGATCAACTCCAACGAGTCCCACGTATTCTTCTGAATCAATAATGGGGCTGACCAGGGTTGTCATCAACTTCCTTTCCTTCTTGTGTTCAACAAAAACATCTGCATAGAGGTCGGCTATCAGGTTTTTTCTTTTAGATTTCCATTTTGCATATAATTCCGGATCCCCTTCCAGGCTTCTGTAGCCCTGGGTGGTTTTTATGGCCCCACTTTCTCTGAAATGCTGATTCACAATCCTGCCGTAGGGTTTATCATAGGTTGTATCTATTGATTGTAACTCCCAGCTATCCCAAAGATTATAAAAAGAAGGATTCTCCGGGAATACCTCATCATATATTTTATTGATTAACTTTTGCCACCGATCTTTGGGCAAAAAATCGTAATTTTTAAAGGCTTGAGCTAAAGTGGAAACAACAGCAAAATCTTTGTTTATCAGACTTTGAATTTCATAGGCGTATTTTTCTGATTGTGCATCTACAAGGCGAGTTGCATCGTTATAGGCTATGTTTTTTGTTTTCAGACTTATATAGATAATGGTTCCCAAAAAAATAGCTGCTGAGATTGATATAATAATTAGTTGTATTTTCTGTTGTAATTTTAATTTGAGTTTCATTGGTATAAAGTTAATTTATTAGTTTGACATTCTAAGACTTATACCTTCCAATGTCCATGTTTTTGCTTCCTCTGCCATGTAAACCTCATGTCTTATTCATTGCCTGTTTTCTGCATGATGCAAAAGAGGGTTTCATTTGATTATTGTTTATTTATTATTACCAACTATTGAAACCATTTAATTAAAGTATTATAAAAGATTGTTGCCATTCAGGCTTTATTGATTTTTGTTAATAGCCAGGAACAGAATTTTATCAATATTTCCCTCTTTGTCAATTAGAGGGATGAATGATACAATCAAAGTAACTTTTTTCCTTTCCTGTGTTTCTAAGGTTAATTCTGATTGTGATTTATGTCCTTCTTTTATGTTATTCCACAAATCCTTAAAAGTATGTTTGTCTTTACTTGAAATAAAATCTTCAATTTGTTTCCCAAGGAGATCTTCTGCAGTATATTCGAGATAGCTTGAAGTAAGTTCGTTGACATTTATAATTTCTCCTTTCGGGGACAATTCTGCTTTTAAGATGAAGGTTTCCACAGCGTTGAGGATATTGGTGAGTTCTTCTTCACGTCTTGCTGCCTCTTCCTGTGTGGCTTTTAATTCTTCCATGTTCTGTCTCATTTCTTCTTCCTGAGCACTCATTTCCTCGGCTTGTTGCTGAGATTTTTCAAGCAGTTGTGAAGTTTTGATATTTGTTCTGACTGCTGAAAGGGTTGAGGCTATTGTTTCACCCACTTTTTCAACGAATTCAATTTGATGCTTTTTAAATTTTTTGAAAGAGGCAATTTCCGCAACACCCAGCACATCTTCTTCCATTTTAAGTGGAACGATAAGAATACTATCCGGGTTAGAATCTCCAAGTCCGGAGGTGATTCTGATATAATCCTGGGGGACTTCCGTCATATATATTGTTTCCTTTTCGAGGGCACATGTTCCGACAAGGCTTTCGCCCGGTTTTATTTGTTTTTCCCGGTACTTCCTTCTGTTAAAGGCATAGGCTGCTTTCAGTTCATATACGACATTGTCTTGATCTTCATCATTCAGAACAAATATTCCTCCCTGATTTGCCCCGAGATATTCTACAAGGTTTTTAATGATTTCATAAGATAATTCTTCGAGGTTGTCATTATTTTGTCTTAAGATATCAGCAAACATGGCAAGCCCTTCATTGATCCATCTTCTCTTTTCGTCTTCAATTTTTCTTTTTTCTTCCTCTTCCTGTGCTTTCTTCAGACTGTCTCTCATGTTTATTAAAGACTTACCCAAACGATCCTCGTTACTTAAAATGTCGAACTCAGAATCAAGTTTTCCTTCGCCGATAGAATTTGCAAAGTCTGCTTTCTTGTTTAATTCTTCAATGCTTGTATTCAGGGCAACTGTCATTTCTCCTATTTCATCATTTGTGGAGGCTTTGGTTTTCATAGAATCTTCAATATGCCCCCTTGCTAATTTTTTGAGGATGCCGGTAATATTTTCAATGGGGGCACTTATATTTTTAGCAATGGTCCAAATAACGGTGAATAGGAGTGCCAATCCTACTATTCCAACAATTAAAGCAGTAATAAAGATGCTGTTGGCTTTTTGTTTGATGACATCATTGGGGACAACTATTGCCACAAACCATGGATCGCTTACTTTATCAATATTAACAGGAGCAAAAGAGTAGTAGTGTTTATTGTTTTTTTGATTTTGATGATTAAAGGAGAAAGCTTCTCCTTTCTTTATTTTTTCTAGTAGTTTGTTTTTTTGGGTTAGATCAGGATAAAGTTTTTTAATCGATTTTCCAAGATTTTCATCATTGGGATGAGCAGAAATGGTTCCATTATTTGAAAGCAATAAAGCGTAACTGTCCTTGAAGGGATGAATTTTTTTTATGATTTTCTGGAATCCTTTCAGATCCACATCAATTCCTGCAAGGCCGACAAATGTACCATTTTGCATAATTGGAACAGAGATATTGGAGTTTAAATATTGATCTTCTTCTTTTCCTGAAAAAGAGTACATTTCGGGATCAACCACCATAGGTTCTCCGGAGGTTTTCATTTTATAATAATTGCTTCCCGGTTGATCTCCCTGGAGATTTAGCCTTTGAGAAATAAATTTAAGAGAACCCTCTTCAGTTCTTACCCAGCCGGTTAATCGTCTTCCAAAATTTTTAGACCAGGAAGTATCGATAGCGCTTAGTTCAAAACTTGTAGCTACCGCGTAAAATTCAGGGTGATCCTCAATGATATTTTTTTGTGCCTGATGATATAATGTATCCATCTGGTTCAGGGGGATGATATGGTAATCCTGAGCGGTTTTCGCCAGGGTTGCACAAATATTAAGGTAAACATCTATGGCTGATTTGATGAGATTTGCAGATTCTTTTGCTTTTGTATTGGCTACATTAGTGACCTGGTTTAAGGCAAGTGTTCTTGATTTAATGGTAATATACCCAATGGCAACAATATAAATTGCCATTGAGGTAGCCAAAATATAAAGAAGCATCTTTGTTTTGATCTTCATAGCGAGAAATTTATTGTCAGCGCTCTAATTTAATGATTAATTCATAAAAATTAAACGGAAATCACAATTAAAAGTTTTGGGTGTTATATTTTTTAAGTTCTTTCCTGAACTTTGTAATATCTGTTTGGTAAAAACTTTGCAAAAGTTCCCAGAATTGGCGACTGTGATTGGGATGGACTGTATGACAAAGTTCATGCAGTATGACAAAATCAATGAGGTGTTCCGGAAGTCTGATAAGATGAATATTCAGGTTGATGTTTTTTTTGCCGGAACAGCTGCCCCAGATTGTCTTTACATTCTTTAGAAAAAGCCGGTTATAAGAAAAATTATGTGCCTGTGCCAGATCTTTTACTTTTTCAGGTATATAAGTTTTTGCTTCTTTTCGCAATGC
>CAZWHH010000018.1:0-14039 GCA_964633615.1 uncultured Bacteroidales bacterium
CTGGCCGGATAACGTGAGTCTTGACAAGGCAAGAAGATTGTTATGGCCCGTTAAACAAAAATACGGTAAGAATCTTTCCTGGGCCGACCTGATGATCCTTGCCGGTAATGTTGCCCTGGAATCCATGGGATTTAAAACCTTTGGTTTTGGTGGTGGTCGTGAAGATGTATGGCAACCTGAGAAAGATATAAATTGGGGCCCGGAACACGAGTGGCTGGCAGACGAACGCCACGATGATGACGGAAACCTTGAAGGTCGTCTCGCCGCAGATCATATGGGACTGATCTATGTCAACCCGGAAGGACCTAATGGCGAGCCCAACCCGGAAAAATCTGCAAAATTTATCCGACAGTCATTTAAACGCATGGCTATGAATGATTATGAAACGGTAGCACTGATAGCCGGCGGTCACACATTTGGTAAAGTACACGGAGCGGCTACAGAAGATCACAATGGTCCTGATCCGGAATCAGCCCCGATTGAACAACAAAACCTCGGATGGAAAAACAGCTATGGCACCGGGAAAGGACCCGACACGATTACCAGCGGTCTGGAAGGTGCATGGACCGAAAAGCCTACCCAGTGGGATATGGGTTTCTTTGAAAACTTGTTTGAGTATGAATGGGAACTAACGAAAAGTCCGGGAGGCAAGTACCAGTGGACCCCAAAAGATAAGTCTGCAAAAGAATTAGTACCGGATGCCCATATTGAGGGTAAGAAGAATGCCCCGATGATGCTTACCACCGATCTGGCATTGAAAGTGGACCCCGAATACGAAAAGATATCCAGACACTTCTATGAGAACCCCGAGGAATTTGCCGATGCTTTTGCACGGGCATGGTTCAAGCTTGTACACCGCGACATGGGTCCAAAATCCCGTTATCTCGGACCGGAAGTGCCTGAGGAAGACCTGATCTGGCAAGACCCGATTCCTGCAGCGGATCACACTTTAATAGATGATAAAGACATCGCTGACTTAAAAGATAAAGTGTTGGATTCCGGTTTAACTGTTTCTCAAATGGTATCTACCGCATGGGCTTCTGCTTCGACTTTCCGGGGATCCGACAAACGGGGAGGAGCCAACGGGGCACGCATTCGCCTTGCTCCGCAGAAAGACTGGGAAGTGAATAATCCGAAACAACTCAGCAAAGTATTGAAAAAACTCAGAGGTATACAGGAAAAATTCAACAAAGCACAATCCGGTGACAAGAAAGTATCTCTGGCTGATATGATCGTACTGGCAGGATGTGCAGGCGTTGAAAAAGCTGCAAAGGATGCCGGTTACGATTTAACCGTTCCATTCACTCCCGGACGAATGGATGCATCAGAAGAACAGACGGATGGAGAAGCATTTAAAGTGCTGGAGCCTGAAACCGATGGCTTCCGTAACTACCATAAAAAACAATATGCCAGATGTGCAGAAGAGATGCTGGTTGATAAAGCACAGCTGTTAACATTAACTGCTCCTGAAATGACAGTTCTTGTAGGTGGCATGCGTGTATTAAACACCAACTTCGATCACTCTGAGCATGGCGTTTTTACGAAACGTCCGGAAGTACTTACCAACGATTTCTTTGTGAACCTGCTCGATATGAATACAGAGTGGAAACCCACCTCTGATTCAGGAGAAAATTTTGAAGCGTATGACAGGGAATCAGGTAAGCAAAAATGGAAAGGAACCCGCGTAGATCTGATCTTTGGTTCACACTCTGAGTTACGGGCTCTGGCTGAAGTATACGGAAGTGATGATGGCAAAGAAAAGTTTGTGAAAGACTTTGTTGCTGCATGGGATAAAGTCATGAACCTTGACCGTTTTGATATCGAATAGCTTTATGCGCCGTGCCGCGTCCGACTGGAGTCGTCCGGGCGGGCAGGGATTTCCGAAGACGCTCTTCAGTCCGCCCGATAAATACCTGGCTTGAGCCGACAAACCCAGCGGTCAAACGACCGCCCGCATGGCGTATACAGCCTGGTGTGTTTTTTATTCTTAAGTCTCCTCGATACGCTTGTGTCTAATCCGTTTAAAGAGATCTCCATGGCGGTATCTTTCTTCTTCCAAATCATAATCATCCTGCAATCCAAGCCAAAATTTAGGTGTGTTGCCAAAAAAAGCACTCAATCTTAATGCGGTATCGGCTGTAATTCGACGTTTTCCTTTTATTATCTGAGAAATCCGTGTCTGCGGTATACCAATCTCTTTCGATAAGCGATATGCACTTATCTCCATTGGTTCCAGGAATTCTTCTTTTAAAATCTCACCGGGATGTATATTAGGTAATTTATCCATTTTTAATCCTCCTATTTATGATAATCTACAATCTCAACTTCATGAGCATGATCATTTTGCCATTTGAATACTATTCTCCATTGATCATTAATCCGAATACTATGAAAATCTTTTGCCTTTCCCTTTAATTTCTCCAATCTATTGGAAGGTGGAATTCTCAAATCGGCTATATTCTGAGAGTTATTCAACATTCTCAATTTCCGTCGTTCAATTTTTTGAATTTCTATTGGAATCTTTTTAACTCGATTCCCTTGCCATATATTTTCTGTATCCTTTGATGCAAATGAAACAATCATGCTTTCATATTACGTTACTAACGTCAAAAATAAGTATTTTATTTTAGCTTTGCAAATGGCAATTATTGTCTCCAAAAATACACCAGAACAAATAAATTTACCTGAGTTGAGCGGTACAGCCTGCCCCGGTTTTTTAGATTACATTTCACCTGTTGAATAAAGTGAAATGTTTATTCTGATATTGAGATTTCAGGATCCCGCCGGATTGTTGCACGGAGGCAAGAACGAAATTTCCGCGTCAGCGGGAGTTTCTTATATCGTTGATACGATGGGTTATTATGATCTTTATTGGCTTAATACACAAAAATCATTATATTTCGGCTTAAAAAACAAAGCTTATGGATTTTGAGAGCATGGATAAAATTCTCAGTATTGTGGCTAACTTTTTAACGGCAGGTGGAATACTGGGTTTTATATACTGGTGGACAAACAAACGTTATGTTCGGTTATATCTCAGGGTACCCCAATATGCTGGTGTTAAATGGAAAATGCTGTATATACGTGATGGGGGTGAAGTGTCCAACATTGAGAACAAGGAGTTGAAATTTAAAAAATACAAAAGTAAGAATCCTGGTGAAACAATCATTGGCATTAAAGTAAAAATCAATCCACGTCTTGGATTTCAATTTAAGTGTTTTGCAGAATTGACAGGAACAGACAGGCAGAACAAGGCCATCTATCCTGAATTGAAGTCTAAAATGATGCAGATGGGCTTTAATCACGTTGAAGGGATGGCTTACGATGGGAAAGTATGGTTTCTGGTTCCGGAGGAATACAAAATCGGGACAATAAAAGCTTCACCTGTAGAAAATATAATCAACAACATATGGTATCCCACACTCAGTAAAGTAATATATCCATATGTGAGTATCAGTACCCGTGTTCCATTGATGGCAGGGGAGACTGATTTGTTTACCAATATGGAATATTACATTGAATCTTACAATAATAAAGCTGAAAAGCAACGTTATTATTTTGATGTTGTGAAACGGAAAGAAATGGAGAACTGTGCTTTGATAAAGGCTTCCATTAAAATTACTTCTGAATTTAAGCCTTTGCAATTTAAGGTTTTTATGCATCCCAGGAGTTCTGTAGACAGTAAATGGATATTTGATCAACTTCAATTTATTACGGATAATAAGAAGGAAGATTTGAAAGGAAAACTGAGTCAGGAACTGCAGGAGTTTAGTTTAGGCTTGAAAAACAATAAGAAAAAGCGCACTATAAGCAAAGATGAGGAAGATCTGGTTTCTGAAATTAAAACCCTCCGGCATCAGCTTCATGAAAGAAAACAGATGGGTTTTATAGAAGATGAAGCCATCAGATTTGCAGACATTGAAATGAAAAATTACCTTGAAGTTAATAGTAAGAAAAGCCTGATTGAACAAGCCAGAATAATACAGGAAATCATGCAGGCCTTGGATTTTGAATATAATATTGAGCCAGAGAATATAGACAATGAGGGAAGGATTGAGATAAGCTTCGTTGAAAATTTTTGCTTTCGTAGAGAAAAGGGGTATTATTACTGGGAACCCGGGATTAAAAAAGGAGGTTTATTAAATAAACTAAAGCCGGCATAAAAAAATCTTATTTTGACTTTCAGAGTTAAATAATCTAACAACAAGGCATATTATTCTAAAGATCTTAAAAATGAAAAAAGGTTTTTTCATATTTTATTTGGTACTTCTGGGGAGTGCAGCAAACGGTCAGATTCACCCCAATCCCGGTGCAGACACCTCATCCCATCAGGTGAAAGAGGCAATCTTCTTTATGGAAAAATATATTAAAGATTTTCAGGAGGACAGAGCGGTCGATTTTTCTCAATATTACACAGATGAAGCATGTGAAAAATACAACAGGCCTGACAAAATCGCTTTCTCTTTAATTGGGGACAATCCGGTTTACATCATGGGGCAACCAACCTTGCTTTCAGCCGGGGAAAAAGGTGATACTGTCCGTCTGAAGCTGCAATTTTCTGACTCAGACACAACCGGAAATATCAACACCTACTTTATAAGCAATCATATTATTTCGTTTGAAAACAGCGAGCCGGTATTTTTAGTAAATCTCGATATAAACACTTCCCCCTGGAAAAAGAAACAAATCAGAAATATCACTTTTCACTATCCGGAATATCACCATTTTAAATCAAACCAGGCAAATAAGCTGATAAAAAAAATTGATCAGCTTGAAAATAACTGGGATCTTTCACCGGAAAAAATTGACTACTACTTCACAAAGACAAGGAAAGAAATCCAGCATATCAGGGGATTCGACTTCAACTTTTACATGGGAGGCAATGAAGTTCCAACAGGATTAGCCGATGTAAAGGACAATCTGGTCTTTACTTCGGGGTTGGACGAAAGTCACTTTCATGAAATCGTGCACATATATCTGAATAAAAAATATCCTGACTCACCGCTCAAAGAAGGGATTGCAGTATACCTGGGTGGCAGTCTCGGACATGAGCTGAAATGGCATCTTGAAAAACTGAATACCTTTATAAAAAATAATCCGGAAACAAATATTCATAATCCCAGGTCTTTTTACTATCTTGACGAAACAACCAATCCACAGTATGCCATTCAGGGTCTGCTCTGTTATTTGGCTTATCAAAGCGGAGGAACTGATGAGCTGAAAAAATTGATGGAATATAATACCATGAAAAAAATTTACACTGACTATTTCAATGTAACCAAAGGAAAAGAGAACGAATTCCTCAGAAAACAGATTAAAAAATTACCTGTCCAGTAAACCCGGATGGAATGAAAAGGAATCCGGGAATATTGAGCAGGCATCTTCTCCGAATCTCATCAGGGATGGAATCTTGATCGCAAATACCTGCCAGGTTTGATAGAACCCGGATAAAACCATTCAGCACAGGAAAACCCTTCGAAGAACGGGTAATATTATTCTCTGCTTAAATTTCTAAATTAGATTCGCTTTCAGTACATTCCTTTCCGGTATTTTATTTTGATTAAATTTGTATGTTTACAAAGTAATTTCCAAAAAAAATTATTTCACCATGAAAACAAATATAAAGTTCCTAATCCTGTTTTCTTTTCTTTTTACTTTGATGCTAAATGACGTTTATTCCTGTACAGTAATCATTGCAGGAAAAAACACCACCAGGGATGGTGCAATTTTATTTGGTAAAACAGAGGATGACGGGGGTATGGAAGTTGATTACCTCTGGCGTTTCCCCAGGCAGGAATATTCGCAGGGTTCCTTTTTAATAGCTAACCTGGAGGGACTGGAGATTCCCCAGCGCCCAATAACCTATTCATATCTTCTGGATGAATGTCCGCCTACCCATTATTCTAATATGGTAGTTAATGAGTGGGGTGTGGCTTTTGGCAGCAATGGCTGTAAATCAAAAGAAGATCCGGTGAAAACCCTTGAAAAGCGCGACCAGATTACCGGGGGAGGTATAGGTTTTATGTTGCGGATTATTCTTGCTCAGAGAGCGAAAACAGCCCGCCAAGCCGTTCTTATTGCTTCAGAGCTGATTGATAAATATGGCTACCGGGCTTCCGGGAGAAATCTGAACATTGTGGGACCTGATGAAGCATGGCAGCTTCAGATGGTTCGTGGTAAACACTATGTGGCAAGAAGAGTAAAGGATGATGAGGTAGCGATAATATCGAACACTTTCAGCATACGGGAGGTGGATTTGAAAGACAGGGATAATTATATTGCTTCACCTGATCTGATTGATTATGCCATAAAACGGGGATGGTATGATCCGGAAAAAGAGGGTGATTTTGATTTTGCAAAAGCATATGCCGATCCCGAATACCACACGGCAAATTCCAATAATCACAGGCAATGGATCATGGCTAAGGCATTGAATCCTTCATTTCCCATTTCGCTTGAAGAAGCAGAAACAGGGGAAATGCCTGTTGCTTTCAAACCAGCTAAAAAAATTGCTGTGGAGGATATGATGGATGTATTGCGCAATCATTACGAAGGTACCTCACTGGACAGATCAGAGAGCCATCTTCACAATCCGCATCACACTCCTTATACAATCTGCCGGTATTCCACCCACAAGGCCACCATTGTTCAGCAAAGGAGTGAAATGCCTGTAGAGATGGGTACTGTTATCTGGCGGGCCCTTGGTCAGCCATGCCAGAGTGTATTCGTGCCCTGGTATCTGGGAGTGCAGGAAATACCTGAGCGCTATAAGAAAAAACCTTACCACAGTACCATGAAATCACAAACCGAATTGGTGAAAGACAAAGCTGCCAATTCATCATTTATTTACTATCATTTCAATTTCCCCTTCTGGAAACATAAGGAAACCGATGTGAAAACAGCCTCCGGGGTTTTTAAGATGCTGGGTAACCTGGTAAATGCTGATTATAGTAACCACCATCCGGTTGTTCGAAAATCTTTTCAAAGTATGGAAGCGCATATGCTTCAAATGCAGTCTTTTGTTGAAGATACAGCCATGACTTTATACCGGGAAGACAAACAAAAAGCCCTGAATTATATATCAGATTATACCCGTTACCAGGCGAATGAAGCCTATGAAAAGGCAAGGGCTTTAAGCATTAGAATGATGCAGAGCGACTGAAGAAAATAAAATCAAAGTTTCAGTGGGGGAAAACATATAGGGATAGATGCGAAGGGTGCGCCAGTGAAATTTGCCGTTTTGTATCAGCAGCTATGCTTGCAAGGCTTGCAACTCAAGGTATTCTTATGCCAGAGACAGTATAATCAGCTCTTGGTTTATTTCTAATTTACTCCAGCGAAATGCGTTTTTAATATACTCAAAAGTTTCTTCCTGGTAAAAGAACACATGGGTCTGGTCATCTTTATAATTCCATTTTCTAAAATCAATCCCGTCATGATACAACTTTGTCTTCAAATACAATTTGCTCCCTTTTTTAAGCAATGATCTCAGCAATTCAAATTCTCTTGCCGGATCGTGAAAATGTTCAACCACTTCACAGGAAACAATAAAATCGTATTTTAATCTGAGTAATTCCGGATGAGGATAAAAAAAAGGATCGTAGGGCGTAATTTGGAATCCATGATCTTTAAGCATTTTGGTTATTACCGGGCCGGTTCCTGCTCCAAAATCAAGTCCTTTGTGGACTGTTGAGAAGTCATTCAGTACGGCATTAACGACAGGACTTACAAAATTCCGGTACCTGATATCATATACATCATTGTGATGCTCATGGTATCTTGTTACTTCAGAAATTTCATCGGGCAAATGGTGTTTCCCGAGAAAAAGTCCCCTGCAATTTGGGCACAAATAATAGGGATGGTTTCTATGACAGAATAATTTTTCTGATTCAGCATGACAAAGCGGACATAATTCCATTTTATGCGCAAGTTAAGCGGTAAACTACTCTTTCAGCAGCATCTGACTCACGGATTCTTTTTTGCCGTTCAATATAAGCCGGGCGATGTAAACACCAGCGGGCAAATTTTCAGCATTCCAGACTGTGGAAGATTGGCCTGCAGAAAGAGATATGGACTGCACTTTCCTGCCTTCCATGGTAAAGATTTCGATCTGCCCCTTTTCATTTAATTCACTAAAATGAAGTGTGGTGGAATTTTTGAATGGATTGGGATAATTTGACAACAAGATATCTGATGAATTTATTTTATCAATAGGAGTCGGAGTGGACTGATACGACAATTTCAAAGCAACCGGGCGGTGATCTGAGACTTTTGATTCATATTCATTCCACCCGTTGGTAAAATAATCATCAAGCTTAATGCATTGAATATCAGAAATATCTTTCTCAAATTCATTAAACAATTCATTGGTAATTAAAATATGGTCCAGATGCGAGGGCCAGGTAGGATAGGACCACTCTGAACTGCTGGCATTGGCGATTTCCATATCAGCAAATGAGTAATTATCTGGATCATCCAGTATTTGCTGAAAAACATTGTTTTGTGTTTCATCTGTTAACTCATCATTAAGATCTCCCAGCATGATTACATTTTCTTCGGGAAAATTATTATCAATATAATCTTTCAGGTAATTGGATGCATGATACCTTTTTGTTTCTTCGTCATTATAATCATCAAGGTCTAAAATTCCGTCGCCACAACATTTAAAATGATTGTTAATGGCAATATACTCCCTGTTTTTAAATGTAAATTCCATAACCAGTGGAGATCTTGGAAAAATACCGGAATACGATTGAGCAGTGTAAATTTCATAAATGTCATCAATTTGGATCTCATCTGTTTTATAGATATAAGCTAAATTTGCCATGTAACTGGGACGAAAATCCGCTTCATAGCCGCTGAGATCATTCACCATTTGTTTAAATACATTGGTATCTTCAATTTCCTGCAAAGCCAGCAAATCCACGTCAAGGTTTATAATGATTTGCGATACATTGTTGGTGGTTGTTTCACCGTTCTTAGGAAAATTCTGTATATTCCAGGTCATTACTTCCAACGTGGTGTCTGTGCCAAAAGATAAATCCTGAATACTTTGGGCAGGTAAAGTTATGGCATTTAGCAGGAAAAGAAATACAGGGAGATAACTTTTCAGGTTTCTTTTTATAAAGTGTTGTATAGAATTATTAACACTCACCTTATTAATATTTTGCACCTTATTTGTTTTATGATCGTTCATTGTGTTTATATTTAAAAATAGGGTACGAATGTATTAAAAAATTAAATAGTTGATTTAAAAAATAATATTGTTTCCTTTTTGAAATTAAGCTAAAAGCTAAGGACTAGATGTTTACGCAAAATAAAATAAGCCCGTTTTTTCAGGACTCATTTTATTTTAAGACAAAGATGCTTCTGTTTATTATTAAAAAAATTTTGATTTTAGTTTTGACCTTATAATTTCTTCTATTTTTTCTTTATCAGGGAGATGACAAAACCAATCAATGCCCCGCCAGCACCAGAAATAAGAATATTTTGCTTCATCTGTTTCAAGCCTGCAATTCTTCTCCCTAATGATTCAATGACATTCTCTGAGTCGGTAAAAATCAAGTCAATATCAACATATTCACCCGATATTCTGCCAAAGACAAGATAACCAAATACCAAACCCAGGATAGCAAATACAATTATTAAAAAAATGGTTTTTTTCATAAAGATTAGATTTTCAATTTGAATCCAAAAGATAGGAATTATTATCATGCTTTCAAAAAATGAATCTTATTTATTCTAAGAATTAGACTTTTTTTCTGTTGTTTCAATAAAGCAGGA
The DNA here is from genome assembly GCA_964633615.1 of uncultured Bacteroidales bacterium. Classification (GTDB taxonomy): domain Bacteria; phylum Bacteroidota; class Bacteroidia; order Bacteroidales; family UBA12077; genus JAGXLC01. Next base: position 9,784 of record CAZWHH010000018.1, read on the forward strand.
AACTTATTTTTATCTTTGACATAGTTCAAAAAAAATCCCAAATGGCACAAATTTCAATAATCACTAAAAACACCAGGATGGCAGATGTAATCCATGTAAATTATCTTCTGCTGCCAGTTATTAACCGGTTTGGAATGAGCCTGGGCTTTGGTGATAAAACAGTTGAACAAGTTTGCAGTGATTACAACATCAACGTTTCATTTTTCCTTGATATCATTAATACTTATCATGACAGTGCTTATTTACCTAAAGAGAAAATGCAGGAATACCCGGTGAAATACATTGTAGATTATCTAAAAGAGACACACAGGTATTACAGAGAAAAAATCATTCCGGAAATAGAACAATTGTTAAGTCAGCTCATAAAAAGCTGTAAAACGAATTGTGACAATTTAAACCTCATCGACCAATTCTATGGGAAATACAAGGAAGATTTGCTGGAACACCTTGCAAATGAAGAACAAAAGTTTTTTCCTTATGTATTAGAATTAAGTAAAAAAAATAACGACGATACAAATATATCTCAAATTCGTGACAAGTATAATTTCTCTTACGACTTTCACAGCCATGAACACGAAGGTGTTTTAGACAAATTATTTGATTTGAAAAACATAATTATTAAATATTTACCCCCGGATTATGACCGGGATATAGGGAATAATCTGCTTTCTCTGCTTTTTGTTTTCGAGAGGGATATTATTGACCATGAAAGACTGGAAGAAGTAATACTAATCCCTGCTTTGCGCAAAATAGAAAGTCAACTTAATCAATAGGTTATGAGTAAACTGGTTGTAATATCGACACCTTCCTATATTATTAAAAAGGGCTTAAATGCTGTTATTGAGGAAATTGAAGATGTAGAACTGATCTTTCTCGATAATCTGTCCAGTGTTAATCATCACCTGGAAACACTGGAACTAAAATGTGTTATCATTGACCAAACTTTGATTGAAGACAACCACGAAAGAAACCTGTTTTTTCAGTTAAAAAAAGAGACAGTTTGTATTGCACTTACTAATGACCAGAAATGTTTGCCCGGACAAAAACGCTTTGATTACAAGATTAACTATGATGCTGATAAAGAAAAAGTTGTTCCCATTCTGGAACAAATACTCCAGAAAAAAGAGTCTCCCGATAAAACAACCCTTCTTAGTGAGCGGGAAACTGACGTATTAAAACTTGTAGCCCTCGGTTTTACCAATCAGCAAATTGCCGAAAAACTTTTTATCAGTAAGCACACTGTTATTTCACACCGGAAGAATATTACTTCAAAGTTAGGTATCAAAACGGTTTCCGGCCTCACCGTTTATGCCGTTCTAAACAATCTTATCCCCAAAGACCAAATTCAATAATTTTTTAGCCCACCACTCTTTATTAATCAGAAACCTTGTTGAAATACCAACATGTTGGGATTGTTTCTTTATTTACACACTTATACTTTTGTTGCTATAATTAATCTGAATAAAAATAGCAGCCATGGGAAAAATAATAAAAAGCAACCGTATTTTAATCTTGTCTTTATTAATGATATTGGGTACTAAAAATGTTGAATCACAGAGTCATCTAAATACAATAGAAGCCTCTGTCACCCAGGATATGGCCAGCAATTTTTACGGAGGAATAAAATCAGGATATGCTTATCTCGGACTTATAAACCTTGATTTTACTTTGAGTTCAGAAAGTATGAACCTATGGGAAAACGGAACGCTGCGGATTCATATTCAGAACACCTATGGTCAGACCCCCACGGAAAACCTGGTAGGGGACATACAGGTTTTCTCAAACATTGAGAATGGAACCTATACTTATTTGTATCAATTTTGGTACCAACACCAAATCGGGGATTTTTCTTTTCTTATTGGGAAACATGACCTGAACGAAGCGTTTTTTACGAGTGACTATGCCGGAGAATATATCAACAGTTCATTCGGAATTATGCCGGTAGCCTCTTTAAATGTTCCGGTTTCAATATTTCCCATGACTACCCTCGGATTTGTTGGTAGTTACGATTTTAATAAGTCCCTTTCTCTTAAAGGAGGCGTTTATAATGGCAGACCGGGAGAAATTACGCACAACAATTTTGGAACGAACCTTAATCTGAATAAAAACAATGGCTTGTTTTATGTTGGGGAGTTTCATTTTAAAGATATTATACGGAACAAACCCGGCATCTATAAGATTGGATACTTTCACCATAGCGGAGAATTTCAAAAACTTACCACATCCGAATCTTATCAAAAAGGAGTCAGTGGAATATATTTTATAGCAGATCAGTCAGTATTATTGGAAGGAAATGACAAGCAGCAGGGATTGGGGACCATGTTTCAGGCAGGATATTCACCCGCCGGCAGCAGTTTGAATGATTTTTATATGGCATACGGTCTGAATTACACAGGTCTCTTTCCCGGCAGAGATTCAGATAAGCTGGGTTTTGCCATCGCACATGCATCCATTAATAACACATACTTCAAGCAGTGCAGGGAAAATTATCAAACATGTGAAACAGCCCTGGAATTAACTTACAAATACCATTTGTTTGATAACCTGGTGGTTCAGCCAAATATGCAGTATATCATTCATCCGGGTATGCAGAAATGCTATAAAAACGCATTCGTTGGTATGATCAGGATTAACTGGCGTTATAATTAAAAATAAAACAGGTAATCCAAACCTACCCGGTATTTATTCTTCAGATTGATCAAACACAGGTTGCAATGGATGAGGAACTGGCTGAAGAGATTTTGATACGAAAAATAGGTTAGAGGGCTTCATGTGTATTTAATAATTTTTTCATGACTGAACATTTCTTTATATTTATTTGTTAATGAGGCGAATCTGATGCGCTAATAATGAGATCATGAAAGATTTAATACATATCGTTTATGCAAGTTTTTCAGTGAAAGAATTGTCTGAAAAGGATTTAAAAGAATTGCTCAAAGACATACGAATAAAAAATAAAAAACAACATGTGACCGGATTGCTGCTATATAACGCCGGAGCTTTTATTCAGGTTATTGAGGGGGATTCAAATATAATTCACAATCTTTATAACATCATAAAAGAAGATTCACGCCATAGCAATATTGTTAAATTACTGGATGAACCAATTTCAGATCGGGCTTTCCCTGACTGGTCTATGGGTTATCGGAAGATAAATAAAAAACAATCTTCGGGAATCCCTGGATTTTCAGATTTTATGTATACTGAAGAACCTGAAAAAACATTGCAAAACAGCACAAAAGAGGTGTTGCATCTATTAAACAGCTTCCGAAAGTATTCTTAGCCAGAATATCTAAACTGAATTATAATGACTGAGTTGTACTCAAATTAGTTAGATAATATCTCCTTTATTTTATTGAAAAAGGTTTTAGTTTTTCAGGAAAAGTATAATGGATAAGAGATCTGCCAAGAATTTGTGTTGCATTCACCAGGGGAATATTTTCCAGGATTTTATAGGGTAGAGTATAAGCAATTTCGGTACATCCTAATATAATACCTTCAGCGCCATGATCTTTAAATCTTCTTATCCCATTAACCAAAATATTTTTTGCCCTTTTGGAAGGAGTTTTTGACTGTGCCTTGATTCCAAAATTTGAATCATATACCGCCTGGTGTATTTCGTATTGTAATTCTACTGCATGCTTAATGGGTTTAAAACCGGAAGCTTCTAAAGCATTATGGTAAACACCCGATTTGTAAGATCCCGTGGTTGAAAGCACTCCTATCGTGTTAATTTCCGGGTAGAAATGATTTATGAATTGAATGACCTCATCAATTATATTAATTAACCGGACCTGACTGCCGGCTTTTTTTAATTTTTCCTTGATGACATTAAAAATTTCAGGTGAATGCATCGTGTTGCATGGAATACCAATGGTTGTACAACCAGCACCTTCTAATTGTAAAATAATTTCTGATACCGCGTAAGCCGGATTCGTTTCTGTTTTTCCCAGGAGATATTCAGACCGGTCTTTAATTTTTTCAGGAACAGACATCATGGTTACAGGCAGATGTTCCTGGTCTTTACCGGCAATCGTTTCATCAAATATGTACCGGGTTAGGTCCAATCCGGCATACGGACCTACACCACCCACAATTCCTATCATTTCCATACAATTTTTCCTATTTTGAAATTAAGTTATACTTCTCTTGTAATAATTTAATCACCTTTTTTACAGGCAGTTCTTCTATAATTCTACCCTTGTATCCCTTCATAGTCTCTGCAGCAAACAATGAATTCAGAATAGCTTCCTCAG
>CAZWHH010000019.1:0-13794 GCA_964633615.1 uncultured Bacteroidales bacterium
AGTTGATAATCAGTAGGTGCTTTTGGGGGCGTTAAAACGGTGCACAAAACAGGAGTCCAGATTTACACGCTACCAGAAACACAATTATAAATACGTTAAATATTATATCTTCTCAGGGACTCTTGTATACCTTTGTGTATTTCATACCAAAAGTTAAAAGCAGCTTCTTTTTTGTCTTTTTCAAATGCATTAATCCATTTCTCCAGTTCAGGATCATCAGAGCCTTCGACATCCTTCTTTCTTTTCATAAATTGATAAACAAAGTCTATGCTTCTTTCCGATTCCCAAAAAACTGAAGCATTCCTGCTGTTAATCCGGCTGGCTGTTAGATTGAGACTCCTCAAAAACTCGTCTTTCATACCGTAAAGAGATTCCACAATATCCGGCAACATCTCCTCCGCCCATTTTCTATGGAAACGACACATACCCATATTGTCCAAAATCAACTCCTGTTTGAAACGCTCTGCATTTAGCTGCCCAAGCGTTCTTGGAGGAATAAAATCCGGACCGTAGTACATGTAATATTTTCCCATGATAGCCATAGGTGAAAGGACACCCGGGGTCCAGTATTGATTGGGAACCATCCAGCCCCTGCGTCCAAAGGCAGAATAAAGGAAGTTCTTAATCATATTCTTATTCTTCTTCATGGATATTCTGTGCCCAAACCTCCTTATGCCTCTCCTCATGTCTAAAATACCCCTCTTTTCTACAATGGAATTTAATAGTTCAATTGCAATATTGGCATTGTGGTGAGAAGAATCAACTACGTCAAAATTCTCTGTATTAAAAACAGGCTTATCTTTAACACCCAACTCTTCAGGGGTAAAAAGCCCTTCATCCAAAGATTCCATCAACCACGACAAAACTCCTCCAATGGAGATCGCATCAAAACCATACATATCAGCTGTATGATTTAATTTTTCAGCTGCCCGTTGATCAAAAACTCCGGTAAGCGGACCCATGGTTTGATAGGGCTCATAATCTTTTTTGAATTCCCCGCGCATCTTCTTGCAAACCGCTGCACATGGCTCCCCACAATTTTTCTGGCTTTTTGTTTCAATAGTTTCTTCATTGAATTGCTTGAGGTAGTGTTTTTCAATAAATTCCTCCTGAATCTTCTTGCGCTCTTCTTCAGTCATGTATATTGACTTGTAATTAAATGCAAGAAGCTTACCCCCCATTGTAGCATAGTTTACACCGAAGGTACCACCCGTCTTGAATTTAGGTTCAAATCTGTATTTTGTAGTAGCTTCAATATCTTTAGCCGCCAGTTTCTTTTCATACCGGTCCTGAAACCATTGATCGGCCACTTTTCTGTCCCGGAAGTCTTCCGTTATATGGGTGCCTCCATATATGACCGCCATAATGCCATGTTCACGGAACAGCTTTGTTCCAAAGCCACCACGACCTGCCCACGTATCCACATGCGTAATCTTTCCTTTTTTTATGGGTACTGACCCAATCGCTCCTACATCACTAGCTTCTGATCCAGGACCAATGGCAAGTATTCTTGGATCGGATTTGTATCGCTCTCCAAAACGTTCAAATGTATGGTCCATAAGAGAATATATCCCTTTTCTTCCATTTCTCCATACATCATAAATTTCAACGGGTTCCAGCTCTACTTCTATTTCTTCCCCATGGGTTCGGTTCAGGTAAAGAATAGAAGGATATGATGCTTTCCCAATTATAGAAAGACTGTTTATACCCAGATTATCAAAAACCAATCCGGCACCCCCCATAGAGGAAATAAAAAATCCTCCCCAGCAAGGCGAAAATCCGGTGAATACAAGCCGGTTTGATCCTGGAAAAATGGATCCGGCTAAAAGGCCGGTCCCGATATTCAGGCTGTTGTATTTACCTGATAGATAAAGTCCTAAATCTATCGGTCCGAAAAACCGCCCAACCGGATACCTTTTCATTCTGTAAAATCCGGAATCTGCATCAACCAAGAGTGCTTTTAAATTTGCTGCCATATATTTCTAAATAAAAATTTGTACAATCACCTGATAAAAACAGGTGAGCGAGTATCGCTCAAATTGGGTTATATTCTGTAAACTTAATTATATACCTTTAATTAAACAAGATATACTAATGAAAAAATTCTGTTATTACCAAATTATTTTGGTTTTATGGATACAAAAAATCAATTGGTCTTTTTTAAAACGTTTGCAGTAGTCTAAGGAATGCATAATTCTGAAACAATCTTTTGTTTTCTTAACCCGAATAATTCACTTCGTTGAGGGCTTCGCCGTTAATGAATTATTCTTATCTCCTATAGCGACTAAGATTACCTTCGGTGAGCTCACTACGTTTCGGTTCACTCAATTTTTTTCCAAAAATTTAAGTTCACCTAAGTCGGATTTAATAAGTTATTGATTAATAAAGAGGTTAGAAATGTATTTGAATATTATTAAATTTTTAAGGAGTTTGTTATATTAGTAGGGAAATATTTTTAATATTAATGATTAAAATCAAAATATAAATATGAGACATAAAATAATTGCAGGAAACTGGAAAATGAATAAAAATCTTCAGGAAGGAATTGAACTTACAAAAGAAATTATAGACTTAGTTAATCAACTCCCGGAAGAGATAAGTGTTATTATAGGTCCTCCAGGCACACACCTTGAAAAAATTGCTGCCCTGACAAAAAATACACGGGTAAAAGTTGCGGCCCAAAACTGCAGTTCCGAAGAAAAAGGAGCATTTACAGGAGAGATTTCAGCAGAAATGATTCGCTCGACCGGAGCAGAGTATGTTATTATAGGGCACTCAGAAAGAAGAGCTTATTTTAATGAAAATGATGAAATAATTCTTGCAAAAATCAACCGGGCGTTGAATCATACCCTCATGCCCATTGTATGTTGCGGAGAAAAGCTAGAGGAAAGAGAAAAGAATAATCATTTTAAAGTAGTTAAAGAACAGCTCCAAAATACCATTCTAAAGCTCTCCACAGATCAACTTAATAAAATTACTGTGGCCTACGAGCCTGTTTGGGCTATAGGTACAGGCAAAACAGCGACTGATGAACAGGCTCAGGAGATGCACGGGTACATCAGAAAACTCATCAGTGAGCATTTTGGGAAAGAAAAAGCTGAGCAAACTCCTATCTTATATGGCGGAAGTTGTAAGCCAGGAAATGCCGCGGGTCTGTTTGCCCAACCTGATATCAATGGAGGTCTTATTGGAGGGGCCTCTTTAAAAGCCCATGATTTTATAGAAATAGGAAAAGCTTTTCCATAGAAATAGGGTTGAACAGACAGGTAATAAAATAATGATATCTAAATGAAAACTGTAGAACTTACGTTCGAAATTCAAGAATCAAAAGAGCAGAAACAATTCATTGCCGATATATTAACCGCTCAGCTATCAGAAGATGGCTATACAGGATTTCTTGACTTTCCCGGGGGAATTAAAGCTTACATCCCCATAAACCTGTTTCATAATGATCAAATAGAAAATCTTCCTGCATTATCGATGTTTCCAGGAAAAATATTTATTCATAAAAATACAGTGGAAGATACTGACTGGAATGCAAAATGGGAAAAGAGCTTTAAACCTGTTGTCATTGATAATCAATGCTTAATTCATGCCTCCTTTCATGAAGTGCAGAAAAATTATAAATACTCAATCTGCATTACTCCTAAAATGTCTTTTGGTACAGGACATCATTATACTACAAGCCTCATGATCAAAGAACTGATGAATCATAAACTTGAAGAAAAACTTGTGGTAGATATGGGATGTGGTACAGGAATTCTGGCTATCCTGGCGGCAAAAATGAAGGCAAAAGAAATCTGGGCCATAGATATTGATGAATGGGCCTATAAAAACACTCTCGAAAATATAGAATTAAATAAACAATATCAAATCAAAGCAATAATGGGAGATGCTGATTCTCTCCCTGCTAAAACCTTCGATTATTTTCTGGCAAATATCAACAGAAATATACTACTCAAAGATATACCCAAATACAATCAACATCTAAACAAAGGGGGAAAATTAATCGTGAGCGGTTTTTATACAGAAGACTTTCACAAAATTGAAGAAACTGCTATTCAAAACGGGCTAAGCATTCAACAAACCATAGAAGATAACAATTGGGTCGCTGCTACCTTTATTAAATAGGATTTACTGAAAAACACAAAATGAACTTATAATGAGTGCCATACATATATTTATTATTTGCAAAGTGCAAGGTTTTTTACTAATATTAGCTAATAACTTTGCATTTTTTAAAAAAATATTTTGTTAGCCTGTAGCACATCATCTACTTCGTTGGCTTCAGCTCGCAGTATTAATATACAGCTTCGCTTCGCCGCCTTGTATATGATGCACTAAAGACTTTTTCAGCAAACCCTAAGTAGGTTAAAAATAAACTCAAGTCCTTTTATAGAAGATGACTGTTATTTTTTAAAATTTTATCGAAAAACTAGAGAAATTTCGCCAGTTTAGAAAATAATGTTTCAATATCAACGGGTTTGGTAATATAATCATTGCACCCCACACTGATACACTTTTTCCTGTCATCCGACATAGCATAAGCTGTTTGAGCAATAATGGGTGTATTTTTATCCTCTTGTCTTATTTTTTGAGTAAGCTCCAGCCCGCTCATTTTTGCTAAACGAATATCCATTAAAATAACATCTGGCTTTTCTTCTTTATAAATTTCCCATCCTTTTTCTGCATTTTCGGCATGTAAAATTTCTGCATTGGTTGGTTGCAGTAAATTCTCAAAATACAAAAAGCTGGTATAATCGTCTTCCACAATTAAGATTTTTCTATTATTCCAGTTATAATATTTTTTTGTAGAAACCAGGTCAGAATCCCCTGTTTCTTTTATCTTAAGAGGTATTCTTAAAGTAAAGATGCTCCCTTCCTCACGTTTTGAGTGAAGAGAAATGTCACCGTCTAATAATTCTGCCAGTTTTTTGGTGATTGCCAGTCCCAGGCCCGTTCCACCATAATTCCGTGAATAAGATCCATCTGCCTGGATAAATTTTTCAAAAATGACCTCCTGTTTGTCGGCAGGAATCCCAATTCCTGTATCTTTCACATAAAAATAGATTTGTTTCTCTTTAATGTAATATCCTATTTCAATATAACCTTCTTCAGTGAATTTCATCGCATTTTCCATTAAATTGGAAAGGATTTGTTTCAGTTTTCTTTCATCGGAATAAATAACAAACCCTTCATGGTTATCTGGAATATTAAGTTGAATATCAAGGTGATTCTTTCCGTAAGTTACTTTTTCTTCGTTAAACATATCCCGGATGTTCAATATAAACTTACTCAGAACAATTTCATCCTCTTCTATCTCATAGTGTCCAGCCTGAATTTTTGAATAATCCACAATATCATTAATAATTCTCAATAACTGATTGGAACTCTGATAAATGATATCCACATAATGTTCCCACATATCATCAGCAGCACCTTCCCGTTTTAACAATTTGATGAATCCCATGATACCATTCATTGGCGTTCTTATTTCATGGGACATGTTTGCTAAGAATTCGGATTTAAGTTTATCCGAAGCTTCGGCTTTTTCTTTTGCTCTGCTTAGTTCCTTCTCTTTTTCTTTTAACATTCGGATATCAGTGAGCACCACAATGATGCCATTAAACCGGTTGTTTTTTAATATGGGGCTGGTTGTTACATAAACCGGAATTGACTCTCCTGTTTTAGATAACACCTCTGCTTCATAATGATCTGATTGTTCATAGTCCCTTTGCCGGATAATCTGATCAATCTCTTCTTTAGTTTTTTCAGGAACCAATATACTCCAGTTACCTCCTAAAATATCCTCCTGCAAATAGCCGGTTAATTTGTAAAAAGCCGGATTTGCAAAAATGATATTCTGGTCTTTATCCTCAACAATGATACTCTGTTGCATTGTATTTAATATGGTATCATTGAATTCTTTAAGTTCTTTTATTTTGTTTTCTGCTTTTATCTTCTGTGTGATATCTTCTTTCAGGCATATAAATTTCACTATTTCCTTCTTCTCATTTGTTATAGGCGCTATGGTTGCTTTCTCCCAATAAGCAGAACCATTCTTTTTTATATTTTTAAAGGTTCCCCGCCATTCTTTCCCTGCCAGGATTGTATCCCATAATTGTTCAAAGATCTCTTTATCAGTATCTTCAGATTCAAGAAAAGAAGGTTTCTTTCCAATAACTTCTTCTCTTGAATAACCAGATGTTTCCTCAAATTTTGGATTTACGTATTCGAGATGACCCTCCTTATCTGTGATCATCACAGAAGAAGGGCTTTGCTCCATGGCGATAGAAAGTTTCCGTATTTCTTCTTCCGCTTCTCTGCTTTTGTCTTTTTCGGCTTTTAACTTGAGTGCATTTTTAAGAGCTGGGCCCAGACGAACCATCCTCTCTTTCAGAACATAATCCCACGCACCAGATTTAATGGTATCTACAGCAGTTTCTTCATCCAGTGTTCCTGTAACGACAATAAATGGAAGATCGGGCATTTTTTCCCGGACTATTTTTAATGCGGAAATAGCATCAAACTGAGGCAAGCTATAGTCTGAAAGAATAACATCCATCGAAAAATCTTTCAGTTCTCTTAAAAAATCTGTTTTATTATCGATTACATGAAACTGTTCTAAATTAATCTTTGCCCTTTTTAATTCAGCCTTAATTAATTCAGCATCAGCAGGATTATCTTCCAGAAGAAGTATGGATAATTTTTTTTTCATTTATTTGATGAATAGTTAATATAAACTTCTGTTCAGCAGCAACCAATAGTAACCAACATCAGATACTGCATCAATAAATTTATCAAATTCCACAGGTTTTTCTATATAGCTGTTTACACCCAATTTATAACTTTCTACCATATCTTTTTCTTCATTTGAGGATGTAAGCACAACAACCGGTATAAATTTTGTTTTATTGTTATTTCTAATCATCCTAAGTATTTCAAGGCCATCGAGCTTGGGCAGTTTAAGGTCCAGCAGGATTAATTTAGGCTGAACTTCCATTTTTCTATCGTTATATTTCCCTTTACAGAATAAAAACTCTTCAGCTTCTTCTCCATCTGAAATATGAATCAACCTGTTTGTCAGCTTATGTTTTTGTAAAGCCCGTGTGGTCAGCTCTGCATCATTAGGGTTATCTTCTATCAGTAAGATTTCCACATCATCATTTGCCATAAGAAAAAATGTTGTCTTATCGAATTTAAATAAATAAATCAATTTTTACAAGTTCAGATAAAAATAAAAAGTAGTTCCTTTACCAGGTTCTGATTCTGCCCATATCTTTCCTTCATGTTTGTTTACTACTCTTTGCACAATGCTAAGTCCTATACCCGAACCCCCATATTTTTCATCATTGTGTAAACGCTGAAAAGCGCCAAACACTTTATCAATGTATTTCATATTAAAACCAACCCCATTGTCCTTCACATAAAAAACCTGTTTCTTCTCTTTCTGTTCATATCCCACCTCCACATAAGCAACTTCCCTGTCTATGGTATATTTAAAAGCATTAGAAAGAAGATTGGTAAAAACAATCTCCATCATTCGTTTATCTGCTAAGATTTCCGGCAAAGGTTTCAATACAAACTGATGTTCTCTGTTTGTAAGATTCATTTTCTCCTGCTGGTAAACTTTTTTAACCAGTTGAAGTGTGTTTATGTTTTGTTTTTTAAGCGCTTTTCTCCCCAATCTGGAGAAATCCAGCAAATCTGTTATTAGCTGATTCATTTTTAATGCATTATCCCGAATGATTTTAAGATACCGTTTGTCATCTTCAGAAATATCCTGTTCAATCTCTTCCAGCAAAATTTTGGAGAATCCATCAATTGCTCTCAGTGGCGCTTTCAGGTCGTGTGATACTGAATAAGAAAAAGATTCAAGTTCTTTATTGGTCTCCTGCAATTGTGCAGTCCTTTCCTGCACCTTTTCTTCCAATTCTATATTCCAGTTTTTCAGTTTAATTTCTGCTTTTTTCCTTTCAGAAATATCCTGGTGAACGCCAATAACTCTAACCGGGTTGCCTTTTTTATCTCTTTGAACAACCTTTCCTCTGTCTGCGATCCATTTCCATTCTCCGGTTTTTGTTTTCAACCTGTGTTCAGTATAGTAACTTTCAGTTTTTCCTTCCAGGTGAGACTCCAGTTCTTTGTAGACTCTTTCCTCATCCTCCGGGTGCAGCATGTTTTTCCATGTATCTACATGAGGTATAATTTCATCTGTTTTGTATCCAAGCAATGAAGCCCACCTCTCGCTAAAATACACATAATTTGTCTTCATATTCCAATCCCAAAGTCCCAGATCACCACCTTCAAGCGCAAGTGCAAGCCTTTCCTGGTTCTTTTTAAGTGCTTCCTCAGTTTCTTTCAGTTCTGTTATATCAAGAAATGAAGCAATTCTCTCTTTTGAATTCGGAATCATTTTAATTGTAATATGGATATATTTGACGGTCTTTTCTTTGTCAATAAACCTAAAATCATATTCACGTGGAATCTCTTCATTATAAGGTCTGTTTTTGTGATACCATAACATTTGTGGCAGATCATCCTCATGCACAAAATCAGACCATTTCATTTGATTGATAATCTCCTCTTTTGAATATCCGGATAATTTTTCGAAGCCCTGGTTACACATTGTGAGTACCTTGTTGTCTCCAAAAACAAAGGTAGCGGTTCCTGTAGTTTCAAAAAGAATGCGGTAACGTTCCTCTTTTTCTCTCAATTCATTCTCATATTCTTTCCTTTCGGTAATATCCCGTGCAATTATGAGAACCCCTTTTTCAACGGTATTCTGAATAATCGGAGAGGAATTTACTTCAACAGGTAATTTTTTACCTTTAATGTTAACAAATTCAGTTTCATAGATGAACCTTCCTGTATTGCCTTTTTTTCGGAGCAATTTTCTTTGCTCAAGATTATCCCAAACATCACGGGATAAAAACTCACTTACGTGTTTAGCCTTTACATCCTCCTCTTTCACATCGAGAAAATTCAATGCAGCCGAATTTAAATATTGAATATTCCCTTCCATATCGTGAATTCCAATAATATCACGGGCTGTTTCCGCCAAAACCCTGTATTTTTCCTCACTTTCAATCAATGCTTGCCTGGCTTGTTTTTCCTTTGTGATGTCCTCCATAAATCCTTCCAGTCGGACTAAGCCTTTTTCATCCTCAAAAATAGCCTGTCCCTTTTCCCACACCCATTTTTCCTTCTGATCTTTTGTAATAATTCGGTATTCAATTTCAAATATCCTTGCATTCTTAACTTGGTCTTGAATATGATTCCAGACATATTCCTGATCATCCGGATGAATTAAATCTCCATAAGAGATGATTTTATTGTCAATTATTTCTTCCTTATGATAACCGCTTAGTCTTTCTATACCTGGACTCAAATATTTCATGGTCCATTTTTCATCGTTTACACATCGATAAACTACCCCGGGCAAATTGGTGATCAACGTTTCAAGTTTTCTCCTGTTTTCAAGGTTATCCAGTTCTGCATGTTTCCGGTCGGTTACATCAACCACCTGACCAATAAAAAATTCGGGTTCCTTTTTCTCATTACGAATCAGACTCGCATTTAAAATTCCATATACCGCATGGCCTTTCTTATGTATAAACTTTTTTTCCAGACGAAAGGAATCAATCTTTCCCTCAACCAGGCCCATTTGTTTTCTCTTGTTATCCTCGAGAAAGTCAGGGTGTGTAAATTCCCAGATCTTTTTGCCTGCAATTTCATTCTGATTATAACCTAACATGTCACAATAAGCCTGGTTGGCTTCTATTATATTAAAATCCAGTTGGACAAATGCCATACCTACTATAGAATTATGGTACAACTGACTGAATTTTTGTTCACTTCTTCTGAGTTCTTTTTCAATTTTCAGTTTTTTAGTTACATCAATAGCAATTCCTCCCAGCAAAGGTTTCTTTCCTTCTCTTTCTATTTTGAATTTAATGGTATCAAAATCATCATCTTTCCCTTTTTCGTCGGGCAATGACTGATAAAATCTTTTAACCCCCTCTTTAAATACCAAGGCATCATCCCTGCTCATTTTTTTTGCATATAATTCTGATACTAAATCATCAGGCTTTTTATTTTCCCAATCTTTAAAGCCTAATCTTTTTTGAATAAAATTATTGGCATATAGCAATCGTGACTTATCATCCTTAATAAAGACCCCGCCGGGAAGTTGATTCATGAATGCTTCAAAAATTTCCTGGTTTTCTTTCAGTTCTTCTCTTGTTTTATAAAACGCAGTTACATCTTCCAAAGAGGCAATTCGTTCTTTGGTTTCACTGATAAGTCCTATTTTTAACCTAATTCTTCTTTTTTCCCTGTCTTTATTAAGAAAAGTAAATTCATATTCCGTGGGCGGATTTCCTTTTTGTTTTTTCCGCTGTTCATGATACTTGCTCATTTTGTCCAAATCATCTTCTGAAACAAAATCAGACCATTTCATCTTGTGTTCAAGTTCATCACTTGAATAACCGGATAATTCTTCAAATTTTTTATTTTCTTTCCTGATGACCCGGTCATCTCCAAACAGGCAGATAGCTGTTCCCGTATTTTCAAAAAGGGTTTTATATCTTTGATGTTCTTGTTCTAATTCATTTTTTATCTCATAATAATCGCTAAAATCAAAAGCGATCCCAAGCGCTCTTACAAGATCTCCTTTTTCATCAAATACAGGATAGATAACAAGTCTGGCAGGAAATTTATCTCCGTTCTTTTTTACCAGGTACAAATCATCATGATACTCCTTTTTACCTTTTTTCATTTTTCCCAATATGGCTGGAAAATTTTCCTTGTCTTTATTCTCATGAAGTTTGACAATCTCAGTTCCTATCAATTCTTCTTTTGAATAATTGAACAAATTTTCTGTTCCGGTATTACAATCCAGAATTCTGGAATTTTCACCGTTTATATCGGTTACAATAAAAGCCATATCTGTAGTAACTGAAAACAAGGTCTTTAAAACCTGGTCTTTTTCTTTCAGCTCCTTTTCCAACCTTTGAATTTTTTGTTTAAGTTCTGAGGGATCGTCTGTTATCGGCATGATTGAGGAGTATTAAGGTTACAATATTTAAAGTTAACAGATTCATTAATTGAAAACAAATTTCAGGTATCAATTTGAAGAAAGAAATTTCAAAAAAGTTGATATTATTGAAATACAAGAATAATAGAAAATTAATCTTTAGGAATAAAAAAATTGTTGAGTTAATTGTAATTTTACAAATTAAAATTTCCGGGTTTGAAAAAATTTATCATTGGCATACAGGAACATGAATTGCTGGGTGTAATTGCCCAGGCTTATATCATTGAGTTATTGCCCAACAAAGGCTTCTACCCGATTGTAGCCAAACTGAATAGTCTAAATATTGAATCGTATGCTTCCCTTTTAACACAGGATCAAATTGAAATAGTTAATATAATTGATCAGTATAATGATTCAAACCTGTTTAGTCTCTTTTCAAATCAAGGAAAAATAAAGAATACAAGGGCGTTTATCGCTAAACTAACTCCTGAATTTGCACAAAAAAAAATAAGACCTTATATAGAAAAAAGACAAGCAGAACTTGCAGGAAAAATATTTGAAACCGATGTGCTTGTGTATTTTAAAGAAAAACACAAATTCTTCAATAAAGACGACCAGATAAAAATCTTAAAAGAACCGGCAGAAACAATATTTAACATCATCAGGGAGGAAGAGGGAACCCGGTACTTTCTTTCAATTCGTCAAAGCGCAGAAGATTTAAAGCTGGTTGGTAAGGATTATTGGCTTTTATCTCATGATCCCTGTAATATCATCATTGAAGATAAGTTATATACCTTCAAAGATGTAGATGCCAACAAACTGATGCCCTTTTTCAAAAAGGAGTCCATCACCATTCCTAAACAATCCGAAAAAAAATGGTTTGAAACCTTTGCATTACCTAACATTAAAAAATTCCAGGTACACGCAGAAGGATTTTCCATTGATGAATTAAAAACAAAGCCGCAGGCGATCTTATCTCTTGAACACAATTTAAAAGGTTTTCCCTCTTTGTTGTTGCTATTCAAATACAGTCAGGAGGAATTTTATGCCAACCAGGGTCAAAAAGTAAAAGTAATTCTGGATGATCAATCAGGAACTTACCGCTTTTATAAGATTACCCGGAAAATCGACCGGGAACAAAGAATGTATACAAAAGCTCAACAGTTAGGATTAATTCCCAACAACTTATCACACTTCTCTTTGTTCAAAACCGGGAAACAAAAAGATTATGAAGAAGTACTCCATGCATTGATAAGATGGATATCTGAGCATAAGGAAGAAATAGAACAAGAAGGATTTGAAATTCAACAGAATCTGTTGGAAAAAAAATTTATATTACAATCTCCTGAATTAAAAACAAAGATTAACGAATCAACGGATTGGTTCGATATAGAAGCCAATGTGCAGGTGGGAGAATTTACCATTCCTTTTACAAAACTAAAAAAACATATAAAAAAAGGGATCCGGGAGTATGAATTACCAAACGGCAGATATTTTGTGATTCCGGAAGAATGGTTTTCAAAATTTAATGATTTGTTTAAATATGGATCAACATATCAGGATGTTCTGCGAATTAAAAAATTTCATTACCGAATTATAGAAAGCACACTTGGGAAAGAGAAGAATGATTTTGCCTCACAACTGAGCCAGCTTACCAGTGAACTTCAAAAAGAAATTATTCCCATTCCGGATGATTTCCGGGCTACTCTGAGGCCTTACCAATATAAAGGCGTTCAGTGGATGGCGCTGTTGAAGAAACATCAATTCGGAGGTTGCCTGGCAGATGACATGGGACTTGGAAAAACAATACAAGCCCTTTGTCTTTTAACACAAGAAAAAAGAAATAAGACTGAACTTAAAATCTCAAAAAATAAAACAAAAAAACAGCTAAACCTTTTCGAATCTGAAAATGAAGAAAAGACAACAACTGTAAATGGCAAAACTCCCAACCTGATTGTGATGCCCACCTCTCTGATTCATAACTGGGAAAATGAAATCAACAAATTCTCTCCCAAATTAAATGTATATAAATTTATTGGAGGAAAAAGGACACAAAAGCCTGAAAAATTTCTTGACTACGATATTATTTTAACAAGCTATGGCATAGCAAGAAATGAATTTGAATTTTTAAAAGAAATCCCTTTTCATTACCTGATACTGGATGAAAGTCAGTACATTAAAAATCCCTCTTCAAAAATATATAAAGCTGTTAATGAAATCAGTGCTGAAAACAAGCTGGTTTTAACCGGTACTCCAATAGAAAATTCTCTTTCCGACCTTTGGGCGCAGTTAAATTTCCTAAACAAAGGCATGCTCGGGTCATACAATTTTTTTAAAAAAGAATTTCTTACTCCTATTGAGAAATATAAAAACAAAGAAAAAGAGGAAAAGCTGAATGCTATTATTGAGCCTTTTATTCTGAGACGTACCAAAGAAGAAGTTGCCAGAGAGCTCCCGGATAAGACTGAGCAAACGATATATTGCGATATGACTGATGAGCAGAAAGCCTATTACGAAGAAGAAAAATCAAAATACAGGAATGCAATACTGGAACAGATTGAGAATGTTCATGAAAATGAAAATTCAGTTATAAAGGTACTCGAAGGGCTTTCTAAACTGCGGCAGGCAGCTATTCACCCCGCAATGGTTGAAAAAGATTATTTTGAATCCTCAGGAAAATTTCATGAGATTATTGAATCACTAAAAAATATAGTTTCTGAGAATCACAAAGTATTAATATTTTCTTCCTATAAAAA
>CAZWHH010000020.1:0-8313 GCA_964633615.1 uncultured Bacteroidales bacterium
AAAGAACAAGAATCAATCAGACTCATATACAAGGATAATGATATACTTTATGTGAATATTCATTCCCTGCATAAAATATCCAAATATAAAAGTAAAGAATCGGAACCACCCAAGATTTATAAGTTGGGGTCCTCTGCCTGGAAAAATCTGAAAAAGAAAACCAAGCAGAAAGTCAAGGATATCGCTAAAGAGTTAATTCTATTGTATGCGAAAAGAAAAGAGAAAGAAGGATTTCGGTTTTCTGCAGACACCTATTTACAGCAAGAGTTAGAAAGTTCCTTTATTTATGACGATACTCCTGATCAACTTAACGCAACAAGGGCAACTAAGGAAGATATGGAGTCAACTACTCCGATGGACAGACTGGTATGTGGAGATGTGGGATTTGGCAAAACAGAAATTGCTGTAAGAGCTGCTTTCAAAGCTGTGGCAGACAGCAAACAAGTAGTTATATTAGTCCCCACAACTATATTGGCATTGCAACACTATCAAACATTTTCTGACAGATTAAAAGATTTCCCATGCAGTATCGAGCACATCAGCAGACTTCGTTCGACAAAAAAACAAAAAGAGATAAAACGGGAATTAAGCGAAGGCAAGATTGATGTCATAATTGGAACACACAGACTTATTAGCAAAGATATAGAAATTAAAGATTTAGGTTTATTAATTATCGATGAAGAACAAAAATTCGGAGTCTCTGTCAAAGAAAAACTGAAGCGGCTTAAAATAAATGTCGATACCTTAACCTTAACAGCCACCCCAATTCCACGAACCCTTCAATTCTCTCTCATGGGAGCCAGAGATCTGTCGATCATCAATACCGCCCCACCCAACAGATATCCTATAATTACGGAAGTACATACATTCAACGAAGACATAATCAAAGAATCCATTGAATATGAAATTCAAAGAAATGGACAAGTCTTTTTTATAAATAATCGAATACAAAACATTAATGAAGTAGAAAAACTGATCAATAAAATCAGCCCAGATGCAAGGACAGTAGTGGCTCATGGCCAGATGGAAGGAGCCAGGCTAGAGCAAATAATGCTGGACTTTATTAATTATGAATACGATGTACTAATCGCTACAACTATCATTGAATCAGGACTGGATATACCAAATGCCAATACAATGATCATTAATGAAGCTCAAAATTTTGGGCTAAGCGATCTGCATCAACTAAGAGGAAGAGTTGGCCGATCAAACAGGAAAGCATTTTGTTATTTAATTGCACCGCCCCTGGCGGCAGTGTCAGAGGACGCACGCAGAAGATTAAAAGCTATTGAAGAATTCTCTGAACTTGGAAGCGGATTTAATATTTCAATGCAGGATTTAGATATCAGAGGAGCAGGAAATCTGCTGGGCAAAGAACAAAGTGGTTTTATAGCAGACATTGGTTTTGAAACCTACCAGCGCATTCTTAACGAAGCCCTTGAAGAATTAAAAGAAAATGAATTTCAAAACCTATACAAAAAAGAAGAAAAAAAAGTGACAGACCAGGATAGGAAAAAAGAATATGTTTCAGATTGTCAAATAGATACCGATCTGGAAATTTTATTCCCTGATGATTATATAACCAACATCACAGAAAGAATAAATCTCTACCGCGAATTAGATAATATAAAAAATGAAGAAAACTTAACCCAGTTTAAGGAAAAGGTTGAGGATCGTTTTGGCAAAATGCCTGAACCTACAAAAGACTTACTGGATGTGGTAAGACTAAGATGGATTGCCAAAGAGCTGGGATTTGAAAAAATCATCATTAAAAATAACATAATGGTCATACATTTTATTTCAAACCAGGACTCTCCCTATTATAAATCATCAACCTTTAGCAATATTCTTAAGTACATTCAACAAAATCCGGGACTTTTTAATATGAAAGAGGGGAAAAAATTAACAATGACCTTAAAAAATGTTAAAAATATTAAGATCGCTCTCAAAATATTAAAGAACATGAAAGAAAATATTTAATTTTGTAGAAATCAGATTATCAATGAATCTCACAATTGATATAGGGAATAGTTCGGTAAAAGCAGGCGTTTTTAATCATGAAAAATTACTGGAGATTTTTCGATTTGATGATTTGAATAAAAATCATTTGGAAATAATAAAAAACAAGTACCCAATTAAAAAAACCATTATTTCATCAGTTCAGAAAAACAATCCGGATATCTCCAAACTAATCCAGTCGTTATTCAAAATTGTAATGACATTAGATGCAGATACATCGCTGCCAGTAAAAAATCAATACAAAACACCGGAAACCTTGGGTAAAGACAGACTTGCTGCCGTTGTTGGAGGGAAGGAGTTATTCCCTGATTCACATGTTCTGATTTTTGATGTTGGAACCGCCATTACAATTGATTTTATTACGAAAGATAAAATATATCAGGGAGGAAATATCTCTCCCGGCTTAAAGATGAGATACCAGGCTCTCCATGATTACACAGAAAATTTACCGCATTTAGAACCCAATGATAAATCCGGATTAATAGGAGAGAGTACTAATGAAGCTATTATATCAGGGGTTCAGAATGGAATTATTTTTGAGCTAAATCAATACATCAAAGAATTTGAGAAGAAATACAAAAAAATTAAAACGATCATAACAGGAGGAGATGCTAATTTCTTTGATAATAAATTAAATTATCGCATCTTTGTGGATCAAAATTTAGTACTAACTGGTTTGAATGAAATCTTGAAATTTAACTATACATGAAAATTAAGAAGCTTCTATTAATCACGATCATACTTTTCGGCTTCAAAATAGGTTTAGGACAAAAAAATACCTTCTCCCCATACTCCAGATATGGCATAGGTGAAGTTGTACAGCAGGGCTATGCAACAAATCTGGGAATGGGAGGAATAGCCAGGGGGTTCAGGAAGAATAATACGCTTAACTATCTGAATCCTGCTTCCTACACAGCACAAGACACAAACTCTTTTATTTTTGATGTGGGTTTAACTGGCAATCTAAGCAGTTTTCAAACGGAAACTAATAATCAGAGCAGAAAAACTGTCGCCCTCGATCATATCGCGATAGGATTCCCCGTTATTCGCTGGTGGAAAAGCAGTATTGGTATTGCACCATACAGTCATGTGGGTTATGATATCCAGATAACACCTCAAACTCCTGACGTTGAAGAACATTATTATCGTTATCAGGGAAACGGTGGTCTCAGACAATTTTATATTGGCAATGCTTTCGAATTAGCCCCGTCCTTATCCATAGGCCTGAATTATTCCTATCTTTTCGGATCACTCTCGTATAATAATATTGTTATATGGCCTAATGACGACAATAGTAAAAATCTGATTTACTCAGAAGAAAAAATTTTAAGTGGCTCTGTTTTTAATTTAGGCGCTCAATATCATAAAAAGATAGGGGAGAATTATGATCTTACTTTGGGAGTTACTTATGATATTCCTTTGAATATGAGTATCGAAGAAAATTATGCCTATACCAATGGGCTGGATACCATCTCGGATGAATCAAGCCATAATTTTAGATTCCCTGAAAAAGTGGGAGTTGGTTTTTCTTTTCAAAGCAATAAATTTCTCTTTGGTGCAGATTTTTCATACCAGGATTGGTCAACAGTCGATGAATTCAAATATCTTCAAAACAGCTACTCAATAAATACAGGGTTTGAATACACTCCTGACAGACAAGCTCTAAGAAGTTACTGGAAACATATCAACTATAGAATAGGCGGTTTCTACAATCAATCATATTTAAAGATGGAAGGGGAACCAATTAAAAATTATGGCATAACTTTTGGATTAGGTTTACCAATAAAATATCAGAAAACCAGATTTAACATATCATGTCAACTTGGAAAAAGAGGAACCATAGAAAATAATCTAATAGAAACAAATTATGCAACTATAAATTTTAATATCACATTTTTTGATTTCTGGTTCTTGCAACAAAAATATCAATAACATAACTTAAATACCAAGCAAAATGAAAACAATAAGCAAACTCACACTAGTACTTTTGGCAGTTTTTATTTCTGCTTCAATATCATTCGGACAAAAAGGAGTAGAAGATGGTTCTAAATACGGACACGGAGAAGATAGTATTCGTTGTTTAACTAATCTTTCTCTGTATTCCGAATTTTATAAACAAAACAATTATGAAGATGCTGCCAAACCCTGGACAATTGTATATAACGAATGTCCGAAAGCTTCTAAGAATATTTATCTTCATGGCGAAAAAATGATTACTGATGCCATAGAAAATACAGATAATGAAGAAAAAAGGGAAGTCCTTATCGATAGCCTCATGAGGCTTTATGATAAGAGAATTAAATACTTCGCCCAGAAAGGATTTGTTTTAGGGAAAAAAGGCCTCGACTGGATCAAGTATTCAGAAAAAAACATTAATACCTTCAAAAAAGGCTACGAGATTTTAAATGAATCTATTGATTTAAGAGGAAAAAAATCAAGCATTGGTGTTCTTGTCTCATTCATACAGGCAACAGGGACTCTTTATGATAATAATGAATTAAGCGGCCAAAAGGTAGTAGCAAACTATGATAAAGCACTGAAAATTTTAGATGCAAGACTTGATAAAAATGCAAACGACAGCTATGCCCAAAGAGGAAAAGAAGTAATTGATAAAATTTTCAAAGGAACAGATGCAGCTACCTGCGATAATGTAATTCAACTTTTCAAACCAAGATTTGAACAAAATACTGAAGATATCGAATTGCTCAAAAAAATTACTTCTTTGCTTGACGAGTTAAATTGTACGCATAGCAAATTATATGCAGATGCTTCTGAACAATTAAACAAACTGGAACCTTCAGCAGAATCGGCACATCACCTCGCAAAATTATTCTATTCAAAAAACAATTATGACAAAACTGTCAGTTACTATAAAGAAGCAATTAAAAGACAGGAAGATAAAGAAAAGAAAGCAAAATATTATCTCGAACTCGGTGAGATCACTTTCACAAAGTTAAATGATAAACCTCAAGCAAGGTCATATGCCAGAAAAGCTATTGAACTGGACCCCGACAATGGGAAACCCTTTATTCTTATAGGAAGGTTGTACGCTAAATCACAGGACGAATGTGGCAGTGATGAATTTGAGAAAAAAACCGTTTTATGGGCAGCAGTAGATAAGTTTATTAAGGCAAAAAATGTAGACCCTGACATAAAAGAGGAGGCAAATGGATATATCAACTCTTACAAACCAAGATTCCCCGATAAGAGGTCCATCTTCTTTCACAATTTAGAGTTAGGAGGAACTTATACCATAGGATGCTGGATCAATGAAACAACCTATGTAAGAACACCCTGATAAATGAAAGTTTTCAGAAAAGACTTGAATAACACGATAATCCCGCTTATTGGCGGGATTATCGTGTTATTTGCCAGTTGTAAAAGTGATATCGAAAAAGTTAACTTACTTCAGGAAAAAGACAATTATCCAGATCAATCCCTTCAGGATGCTGAAATTATTTATAATAAAAACGGACGAGTTGATGTGATTCTCACAGCACAGGAAATAAACAGATATCTTACAGCCGAAGAACCTCATACAATATTTCCTGATGGATTGATTGCCCGATTCTATGACAGTACTCAAACACTGGAATCAAAATTTACTGCCAACTATGCTATATACCATGAACCAGATCAACTCCTGGAAGCAAAAAACAATGTGGTAGCGATTAATAATAAGGGAGATACACTTAATACTGAATATCTGATCTGGTATCAGGAGGAAGCAGTTATTTTTACAGATCGCTATGTAAGAATATCTACCCCAACCGGAATAATTCACGGCAAAGGCTTTGAATCAAATCAAAACTTTACCAATTGGGAAATTAAGGAAACATCAGGAACCATTCAACTTGAAGAAGATGAAGAAAAAAGGAAATCCAATTCACATATTTGAAGTCATCTGGATAATTATTGCCATATTATGCCTTATACTGGGCATAAAAAAAGCCATTGATCAACTTATGAACCAAAGCCTTATGTTTTTCTTTTTTACCATTATTGCACTTATCATGTTTTCGATAAGAAGGTATTTAAGAAAAAACAATTCAGGCAATTAAAATTAGATTTTCAAAAAAAGATTTTTATCGATATTTCCAGAAAACAATTTAAATTTCTATCTTCGTAGCCTCAAAAATTAAAGTAAAACATATCCAAATAAAAATTTTTATCAATGTCTACATTAGAAAAAATAAGAAACAGAGCAGGATTATTAGTGGCTGTTGTAATAGGTATGGCTTTATTAGCCTTTATCTTAGGTGATTTATTTTCTCAGGGAGGAGCTGCTCTAAGGGGTAAT
The DNA here is from genome assembly GCA_964633615.1 of uncultured Bacteroidales bacterium. Taxonomy (GTDB): domain Bacteria; phylum Bacteroidota; class Bacteroidia; order Bacteroidales; family UBA12077; genus JAGXLC01. The sequence goes on from CAZWHH010000020.1 coordinate 6,320, forward strand.
CAATACGAAATTGCTGAGATCGATGGTGAATCAATTTCTTACAAAAGATTTGATGCCGAAGTAAATAATTTAGTAGAAGTAAAAAAATTCTCCCAGCAAACCTCCTCTTTGGATGCTGAAGCAAGAGAGGAAACAAGAGAGCAGGTCTGGCAAACACTTACACGGGAGCATGTTATGGAAAATGAATATGAAGAATTGGGTTTAGGAGTTGGAGAAGATGAATTATGGGACATGATTCAGGGTGAAAACATTCATCCCTTAATCAGAAGAATTTTTACTAATCCTGAAACAGGACAAGTAAATACTTTACAAATTATTCGTTTTCTTAAACAATACAAACAAGACCCTGCCCTTGAGAATTACTGGCTATACCTTGAAGATCAAATGATTAAAGAAAGAAAATTCTCTAAATTTAACAATCTTGTTACACAGAGCATTTATATACCTTCGCTAAAAGCTGAAAAATTAGCAAGATTGAACTCCACCAGTGTCGATTTTAATTTTATTGTTGAACGATTTTCTTCGATCCCAGATAGCGAGGTAAATATCAATAATAAAGATCTGAAAGATTATTATGACAATCACAAAGCTAATTATAAACAATCAGCTTCAAGAGATATTGAATATATTAGTTTTGATATTGAACCTACAGAGGAAGACTATCAAATGATCCTTAAAGAATTAAAAGATCTTGAAAATGATTTTGCCAGAACAAAAAGCAATGCTGAATTTGTTAATCTGAATAGTGACATCTCTTTTGATGACAACTATAAAAAGAAAGAAGAGCTCTCCGACAGCATCGCTGATTTTATTTTCTCGGCTGAAGAAGGAGAGATATATGGCCCATACCTCGAAGATAAATACTATAAAATTGCCAAACCAATTGATTTTAAATATCTGCCTGATTCTGTTAAAGCAAGGCATATACTACTTCAACCAGACAGACAGGCAAGAAATGTTCAACAGACAAGGAATAAGGCAGACAGCCTATTAAAACTAATAAAAAACGGAGCAAATTTCGCAGAGCTGGCACAGGAACATTCTTTAGATACAAAATCGGCAAGAGAAGGAGGAAATGTTGGATGGTTTAAGCAAGGCGAAATGGTTGAAGCTTTTTCTGATACCTGTTTCTTTTCAGAAGTAGGAGAAGTAAAATTAGTTATCTCCCCTCAAACAGGTTTCCATATTGTGGAAGTTACAGATAAAGGAAAAGAAGTTAAGAAAGCACAAGTGGCTGTCCTTGCAAGAAAAGTTGATGCAAGTTCAGAAACTTACAACAATATTTATAATAAAGCCAGTCGCTTTGCTGCCAAGCATAGAACATATGATGATTTCATAGACGGAATCAACGAAAAAGACCTAACCAAAAAAGTGGCGAATAACATTCAAAGAAACGCCAAACAAATAGCAGGTTTTGAAAATGCAAGAAACCTTATAAGATCAGCTTTTGATACAAAAGAAAAAGAAATTATTAAAACGAAAGAAGACAATCAACCGGTTTTTGAAATTGAAAATCAATTTATCATTGGTTTTGTTACAGAAGCCAGAAAAGAAGGAATTGCCCCTTTTAATGAAGTGAAAGAAGATATCAGGGTGAAAGTGAAAGAGAATAAAAAAGCTGAAAAAATTGCTGAAAAAATAAAAAATGCTGTTTCAGGAACAAAATCTCTGGAAGAAGCAGCTGCCAGTCTTGGACTTCAAATACAAACCGCATCTAATATAACTTACTCCAGCTTTAATATAAGAGGTGCCGGAGCAGAGCCAAAATTAGTAGGAACAGCAATTGCCCTGGAAACCAACAATTTATCAGAACCCATAAAAGGAGAAAATGGAGTTTATCTTATTGAAGTTTCTGACAAAAGGGAAAACAGCAATATAGACCCTGAAATGATCAGACAAAGAAAAATTCAGGGCTTAACAAGAACTGCAAGTTTTGAAGTTTACAATGCCCTGAAAGAGGCAGCAGATATTAAAGACAAACGATATAAGTTCTA
>CAZWHH010000020.1:8413-13787 GCA_964633615.1 uncultured Bacteroidales bacterium
TCATAAAGCTCCATGGTGAAAGTAAATCCGTCTTCAATCCCTTCAGGTAATTGAGCCCAGATAAAAAAACCACCTTTAATTTCAGGAATCCTGAAACCCAGATCAATCAGATCTCCTGAAAGTAAATGAAAGCTTTCACGTAATTTGCATCTTAAAGTAGCTGTATAATCTCTGCCCCAATGATATTTCTTAAGAAAAACAGCTAAAGCTTCCTGTAAGACAGAAGGTGATGATAGCCCGGTGTAATCATGAATGGCTTTGATCTCATGCATATGTCCCCTGTCACAAATTAAGTATCCAAGCCGCCATCCTGTAATAGATAATAACTTAGAAAAGCTGTTCACATAAAACACTCTTTCTGTAAGTTGATTAACCGGATGATAAGGTTCTTCATCAAAATATAATTCCTGGTACACAGCATCCAGCACGATAAATATGTCATGCTGCTCAGAAATTTTAATTAATTCCGCTATCTCTTCTTTGGCCCATATTTTCCCGAAGGGATTGCCTGGTGTATTTAAAAAAATCACTCTCACATGATTTAGTACACAAATCTCTTCCAGATATGAAAAATCAATTTCTCCCTTATCAGTATATGCAAAAGAAATAAATCCTGTATTAAATATACCGGGTAGTTCCTTATAACTCTCGTAAACTGGTTCAAAAGCCAAGGCAGAAAAATCGTCCTTAAACATTTTGTGGAAATAGGTATATAACAATGAAACGGCTTCTGTGCCGCCATTCGTGATTAGAAAATTTTCTGCCGTGAAAGAGCTGTACTCAGTATACTTATCAAGAAGCAACTTTATAAGTTCATTATTCCCCGTACCGGGAGCATACTGGTGAACGGACTCATGGGTAATATCAGATAATATCTCCAGAAGTTTTTGGGGCGGTTGAAAGCCCGGAATTCCTTGTGCCAGGTTAATACCACCATAAGTTTTTACTTTATTACTCATAAAACTTATGTAAGAACCTGCCGGCCTATCATATTTATTCATTGGTATCTGATCTTATTTTTTATATGATTACCTTATAAACAAATTCTAATTAATATTTTTACTTTTTAGGGTTTTAAAATACCAGTCTGAACTCAATGCTGAGGTTGTCTATATGATGCAGAAGAAAGCTTCATATCACTTATTTCCTGTATTTTTTCATCCTTTTCCTGGACAGCCCGAATTTTTCCATCTCAACATTCCCTAAGGGTTCAGTATGCACCATTACATCGTAAGTATTGGTTATTTTTTCTTTTATATTGTTTTCCACTTCTCTGGCTATTTGATGCCCTTGTGCAATAGTAATATCAGGATCTACCTCAATATCCAGTGCAATGACATACTGATCGGCGTGTTTTCTTAATCTAACTCTGTGAGGATTATTGGCTCCGTCTACGTCCTCCACTGCATCAAATATTTTATAATAAATAGTTGAATCATCTACTCCGTCCATCAATTCTACATTGCTTTCCATAAAAATTAAAAATCCCTCTTTCATGATCCAGAGACTAACGGCCATAGCAACGATCAAATCTAATATTGGCAAATTAAACTGATAGGTGAAGATCAAACCCACAAGAACGGAACCTGATATTAAAATATCATTGCGCATATTTTTGGCATTGGCAATGACCATCGGGCTGTTTACTTTTTTCCCTATACGAAATTGATAGACCGACAAAAGAAGTTTTAAGACAATTGAAATGACGGTCACATAAATTGCAATTAACCCGGGAATTTCATGGGGTTGATCCTTGATAATCCTCATAAGAGTAGAGTAAAACATCTGAGCTCCCACAAAAAAGATAATAAAGCTAAGAACCTTTGTGGCAATAGCTTCAGCCCTTTGGTATCCATAAGGAAATTTATAATCAGGTGGTTTGCAAATTATCTTAGAAGCATAGAAGGTAATAATGAAAGAGATTATATCTGAAGCAGAATCCAGTCCATCTGTGATAACAGCAAAACTACCAGATATAACCCCCACGATAATTTTTAAAACAGCCAAAAACCCATTTCCAACTATTCCAATCCACGAGGCTTTTTTAATAGCCACAGACTTTTTGTTCATATCATTATTCCTATATAAAAAACGAATTTACTTCATTTTTTTACGATGCCCAAATAAAAAAAAGAAATGTTCAATGTTATAAAAAGAAAACAGCCGGATCATCAAATTTGACAATCCGGCTATACAATTAAACCCTGCACCCTATTTATCTATTTGAAAATAAAATTGAATTAAAGACTAATTTGAAAGAACCTGCAGTGGATGAACGAAACAGAGGGTTAAAGGGAAAGAGTATCATTTCTCCCCTGCCCTTTTTTAACCAGATCATGGCAGGATAGCCCTCAACCAAATCCAGATTTTCGGCATATCCACTTAATAAAATATCTTCTTCTTCAAAAAAGGCAATAACCCTTCGGTCCATATCAAAATAAGGGGTTTCTGTCTGATAAACAGGTCTTCCCCGATAAAAAACGCCAATTTTGTCTGGCAGACCTACAGAAAACTTATACTCCTCGCTTATATCAATCTCGACCAATGATCCCGGGCAATATAGCCCCTTTTTCCTAAATTGGCTCGTTTGGTCATTAAAAGGCAATTTAAATTCTTCCTTTTTCTCCTCTTTGCCGATCATCTGTTTGCCTGTAAATAAATTTCCTGACCGGCCCCAGGACAAAATTTTTCCTCCTTCATCCAAAAATTTTAAGAGCTTTTGTTTCCCTTCTTTTCCCATCCCTTTTACATATTCAGGAGGATATGTGTTTCTTCGGTAGTAATTGCTGCTGGAATATTTCCCTTTCATATAAACAGACTCATGATTATCTGGAAAGAGGAACACATCAAAATCAGACAAATTCTTTTCTTTTATTTCGTGGGGCCTCAGCACTTCAAAAGGAATATGATAGCTATCAAACACATAGCGAGTCCAGCCTGCATCCATATCATGCAGATAAGTTTCAACCAAAGCTATCTTAGGCAATTCAAATTCATTCATTTGAACTGAAGGTTTCTGACGAATGACTTCCGGGCTAACTTTCAGATCATTAATAATTTGTTGCAATTCCCCGGCATCCTTTTTTCTGTTCACAATAAGAAATCCTCCTTCTTCTTTTTCTTTCAAATTTTCCAAAGCATACTTTACCGTCAGTTCTTTCTCATATGCTTGAAATGCTACCTTATAACTCTCGTTATTTGAAAAAGGAAAGAAATATGCATAAAAATCCCCTTCATGATTCTCTGAAACATCAAATCTCCCTTTTATTTGTCGAAGTGAATTTTCCAGTATATCTGACCTTTCATCAACCTTATAACTTGTCACTCCTTTGTGCAATGGCAGTGACCACGAAGTAATATCATAAGGTTTAATAATTTTCCCATTGGGAGTATAATGACGGAGGGGATATTTCTGTTGTTCCATCACCTCTTTAATAAAAGGTCGAAAAGGCTGAGCTAAGGGAATAACAACATCTCCAGGATAAAAATTCCTGCCATTTAATACAATTTCTTTGGTTAGCGAATACCGTGAAACTCCATGTCTATGCAATAAATTAATCAGATCAACCCATTCGCTCTGGTCATGCTGCTCCCGTGGAAGAATAAAATAGTATGGAGCTTCCGTTTTTCCTTTTTTTACTTCTTTTTGCGCAATATCATTTCTGAATTTAAGAATATCTCTCTTATGATTTGCGCAGGTCTTTATAATCGACATGGTAGAACTGATTTCATAATCCATAATATCAGACAGCCTCCACCATCCGCCTTTCCAGGGCAAAGGCATATTTATGCTCTTTTCATATTCAGCCAGTCCTTTACCCCACACACTAAGCTCGTTGGGTTCAATATGAACAGGAGTGGCAGACTTAACACTGGCACATTCAGTAAGGAACCCTATCACATTCTTCCAGATACAGGTCTCCGTAGATCCCGGCCAATAGTTGTCAAATGCATAATGCTGTGAAACGCCAGCCAGGTCTTCACGGGTCATATCTTTAATCATGTTCATACCAAAAATCCCCATCCAGTTCCAAATCTCCGCATCAATATTTTCAGCTATGGGATCGTGATTGGGTGGTACAAAATATCTTGGCCCGGTGGAACCCATCTGGTGCTTCTCTACCATCACCTGTGGAAACCATGTCTTGCTAAAAATACGGTTGATGGCTTGATTATCCTCCTGGGTTATTGTCACAAAATCCCTGTTATTATCATGTCCCACATATTTATGATATACTTTGGGCATACTGCTGCCTTCGTATTTTTTTCCTTTATATTTATTGTAATGATTAACAATCATATTCATTCCGTCTGGATTGTGACTGGGAATCATCATATAAACCACATCGTCCATCCATGATAATGTATCCGGATCATTTGTTGTAAGTATTTTATGAGCAATCAGGGGCGCTGCCTGTGACGGGCCTACTTCACTCGCGTGCATTGAAAGCGTGGCAATAAAAAAAACTTTTCCCTTATTCACCAGTTCAGCTTGTTTTTTCCCTGATAAATTATGATTCAAAGCCAGCTCCCTGTTAATCTCTCTCAATTCATCGAGATTTTTTATATTTTCAGCATTGGAAAAAAAAGCCCCATACATCGGTTTCCCCATGGGAGACCTCCCGATTTTACGCATAGTCATTTTAGCAGAAGCCTTATCAAGCTCCTGAAGATAATCTATTAAATCCTCGTAAAGGAATAAATTATTATCAGAACCTGGTTTAAACCCAAAGTGTTTTTCAGGTGAAACCAATTGTGCTAAACTTCCGCTGATCACGGAAATAAAAAACAGAACGAAAAGAATAAGATATTTGTAATTCATTAGTATACAGTTTAATTATTAGTTTCATAATCTGAGACTTATCTCTACAAAAGTCTTAATTTTTTTGATACTGCATCCCATGTAACCCTCATGCTTTATTCATTACGTTTTGTTTACAATATGCAGAGGAGGGTTTCATCAGAATGTAATAACTTTACCTCTTTAGATAAGATCGTCAGGCATTTGGTTTAATTACCCGGAATAAATAATAAAATATAAATATCCGTTTTTTACCTAACACGTAATTAATATTCAAACAATCAATTGATTTGACCCAAACCCGGCAATTGCCGGAAGCAATTTATTTTCTTCAGTCCCTTTAAGGGCGAGGGGGCAAATGAAGAAAATCAGGTACAAATTCAGGTACAAAAACGGATAACCATCTAATAAAAAAAGCCGTTACTCTTTAAAAATAACGGCATCACCTGATTAATATTAATTATTAACTGGCTAAAGCATTTTGCAACTCATCAGTTAATTCGAGATTATGATAAACGTTTTGGACATCATCATCTTCTTCAAAGGCATCTATCATCTTCATCACTTTTAAGG
>CAZWHH010000021.1:0-13512 GCA_964633615.1 uncultured Bacteroidales bacterium
GCAATTAATTTGCTGAATTTCAGATATTTATATTTTTGTCATGTACTAAGAAAAAATTTGACTTTTTATTGATCAAAACCCATAATTATAATTTTGTATCATGTAAATGTTTTTTAACAAAAAAAAATGAAAATATTATAATAGATTAATAATTAATTAGTTATATTATATCGGAATGCAACGATAGATTAAGCCCGTTTGTTTTATTATTTCCTCTACCTGTAATTTATAAATGATCTAAATTAAACTTTAAGACCATAGCTAATTTTTTGGAGATCTATTGTAAATAGAGCCTTTTAGTGATTTTTTAATATACAGCGTATAAATGGAAAAAATTTTCATAATCCATTCATTTGTATTAATTTCGAAAAATATTGAAATTTCTTGTATAAAAACACTGAACTTTACAAACAATACTCATTATGGCAAGTTTGAAACGTTTTGACAAAAAACTTAGCGCCTTTACATTAACCGAATTATTGGTAGTATTGGTAATTATAGGAATATTGATCTTACTGGCATTGCCTAATTTAATGCCTTTAATTTCAAAGGCCAAGAGCACTGAAGCAAAGATGCAACTGAAGCATGTACACACACTTGAAAAAAGTTACTTCTACATGCACTCAAAGTATTCTGATGATTTGCAAGAAATAGGATTTGAACAACAAAAATTGGTAACGGACGACGGTAATGCCAACTATCAGATTGAAATTGTCGAAGCTTCTGTTTCAGGTTTTAAAGCAAAAGCCACGGCGGTAGTAGACTTTGATGGTGACGGGAATTTTAATGTTTGGGAAATAGATCAGGATAAAAATTTAAAAGAGGTAGTTAAAGATTAAAATGTTTGGGATGGAGTTTGTTTTCGTAATCTGGTTGGCATTTATTATATATCAGGATTTTAAATATAAGAGCATTACATGGGTATTGTTCCCGCCAGGTTTGGCTATTGCTGTCGTTCTTGGGCTGCAAAATACATTGCCGCTTTCCCTGATTAAAAATACAGCCATCAATTACTTATTTTTAACGGTTCAGATATTTTTAGTTGCTTGCTATTTTATTTTTATCCGTAAAAATACGATCAGGGAGTTAAAAAAATATTTTGGTCTGGGAGATATATTATTTTTTCTAATAATTGGGATATTTATTTCTCCCGTAAATTTTATTTTTTACCTGATCATTTCTTTTTTTGCAATTACTGCTGGATATTCAGTTTATTTTTTGATAAAAGGGGGGATTGAGCAAAAAAAACAAATCCCCCTGGCGGGATTAATGTCAGTATTTTTATTGTTACTGCTCCTATCTGACAAACTCTTGAGCATTAATATTTATTCGGATTACTGGATATTAAACTTAATAGGGCATGCAGGATAATGACTACATACAACTAAAAACAGAGGTTCAGCAATTCATAACGCCGGACCAGGCATGGCATTATTCCATTGTTCCAAAAACAATCAATCATTCTTTTCTTGAGTTTTATATTGATGAAGAAAAAGCAACGGAAACAATGCCGGAAGAACTGGAAATGCTTTTCGGTAAAGAAGTCAGATTAATCAAAATCAAACCTGATCTTGTAAGAAAAACCATAAGCCGATACTACCGAAAAAGAAAGCAAAGAACCTCAAGAAGCATATCTGTTACACACAAGGATGATGAATTTTTAAACAAACTTATTGAAGAAGCTCACCAGAATGGAAGCAGCGATATTCACCTGGAGCCTTATGAAGAAAAATGCAGGGTAAGAATGCGAATTGATGGAAAACTAATTGAGCGTTACGTAATAAATTTAAACGAATTTCCTGCTATTGTCAATAAAATAAAAATTAAAGCCAATCTTGATATTGCCGAAAAGCGGCTGCCCCAGGATGGCAGGATCTTTTTTGATTCCGGTGACGAACAGTTTGACATTCGTGTATCCATACTTCCTGCCTTGCATGGAGAAAAAGTGGTTATGCGTCTTTTAAGCAAGGATGCAACCCAGATAGAGATTAGAGAACTGGGAATGAATGAGAACCAACTCCATAATTACACAGAAGGAATTAAGAAACCGCATGGTATTGTTTTGATCAGTGGCCCAACGGGTTCTGGTAAAACAACAACCCTTTATGCTACTTTAAAAATATTGAATAACGAATATTCAAATATATTAACCATTGAAGACCCCATTGAATATACGTTGGAAGGTATCAATCAGGTACAGCTGAAAGAGAGCATTGGATTAAGTTTTGCCAAAGCACTGAGAACATTTTTAAGGCAGGACCCTGATATTATTATGCTGGGAGAAATACGGGATCAGGAAACAGCAAAGATGGCAACTCGTGCAGCCCTCACCGGACACCTGGTACTTTCCACAATTCATACAAATTCAGCCTGGGGAACCATTTCGAGGTTGATTGATATGGGCGTTCCTCCTTACCTGCTGGCAAGTACTTTAAATTTAAGTGTGGCCCAGAGGCTGGTTCGCCTGCTTTGTCCGCATTGTAAAAAGAGAGAATCTTTCAGCAGAAAGCTCTATCCGGATAATTATTTGCCCCCCAGGAACATTGAATCTCAATACATTCCTGTTGGTTGCGAAAAGTGTTTTTATACAGGATACAAAGGGCGAAAGGCTGTTTACGAAATAATTCCGATAGATAATGAGCTGCAGGAGCGCATCAAAACTCGTGATCTTAAAGTAGGCGATTATTTTAAGAAAAACAACATTCAAAAACTTGAAAATGCTGCTTTTGAACTTTTTGAACAAGGATTGACATCCATTGATGAAGTTTATTCAATTTTTATGAATAGTTAAAACTAATAAATTCCAGAAAATTGCTAAAAAGTAAAGACAAGATAAAAATGAAGCATAAGAAAAAAGGACTATTGCTGTTGCTGATAACAACCCTGATACTTATTATTCCGAAGGTTCATACAGGACAATCAAAGGCTGATTCCATTGCAAAAGAATTAAGATCACTTACAGATGACGTACCTGCTTTAAATGAGCGTGTCAGCATCACCCTGTCAAATGTCCCCCTGAGTGAATACCTTCGTGCTGTTGCCAATAATACAAGTCTTAACCTGAATGTTGACCCTGGCTTAAACATGAAAGTAAGCAACAACTTTTCCAATGTGAAAGTGATTGACATCCTGATCTTCTTTCAACAACAATACAACCTTAAGATTAACTATATTGGAAATATATTTTCAATAACAGAAGAAACAAAAGCAAAGGATAGTCCACAGGGTATCATGGATATTGTTTTCGAGAAAGAGAATGACCTGTTGTCTGTCAACTGCGAAAACCAGGATCTGAATTATGTATTGAAAGAAATTGTGAAAGAAACCGGGAACAATATCATTATGGCCCCCGGACTAAAAAACACCAAAGTACATGCCTATATCCGGAAGATGACTTTCAGGAATGCACTGGAAAAATTTGCCTATACGAATGGATTAAAAGTTGAGCGGGACAATAGCAACACTTTTATAATTAAATCTGCTGTTGAAAAAAGGAAAGATCATAAAAAAACTACCGTCAATAAATATAGCGACCGGGAGCAGGTTGATCTGACCCAAAGGGAGGACGTGGAGATCAGTCTGAATACTGAAAAAAAAGACAGTCTTGCTGTTTACGCCGTTAAAGTCCCTATAGTTGATCTTATTAAAACTGTTTCTGACAGAGTTAGAGTTAATTATTTTCTTTCTTCAGAAATAGAGGGTTTGGTCTCCTTAAACATTAGCGGAGTAACTTATGAGGATCTTCTTAAAAATTTATTGAATGGCACACCCTATATTTATAAAAAAGAAAACGGTATCTATCTCATTGGAGAAAAGAAAATTGAAGAATTAAAAAATTATGAACTGGTAAAGCTTCAACACCGAACCACAGACACCATTGTGAACATTTTACCTGATGATATGGTTGAGGAGCTTGATATTAAAGAATTCCCCGATCTTAACAGCCTGGTTATTGCCGGCTCGCAAAAGCAGGTTAAAAAAGTAAAAGCTTTTATCAAAGAACTGGATAAAAGTGTGCCGGTGGTCCTGATTGAAGTCATGATCATTGACTTTAACAAAACAGATCAGTTACAAACCGGTTTGAATATGGGGGTAGGGGACATGCCGGGGAAAGGAACAGGACAGGTATTTCCCTCGGTTGACTTTAAATATAGTACAGAGTCCATCAATAGCCTGATTGAGAGTTTTAATGGCTTTGGATGGGTGAACATTGGGAAAGTAAGCCAAAACTTTTACATGAATCTGAAAGCCTTAGAAAGCATAGGAGTACTTAACGTAAGAAGTACGCCTAAACTTTCTACCCTGAACGGGCATTCAGCAAAAATGAGTATTGGGAATAAAGAATATTACCTGGAGAAACAAAATAATATCATCGGAACGCAAACGCCACAAGTAGCCCAGCAGGAGACCTACAAGTCAGTGCAAGCCGAGCTGGCTGTTCAGATTAAACCGGTAATCTCTGGTGATAACCAAATAACCATGATGATCAATGTCAAACAGTCTGATTTTACAGAGAGGATCTCTGATTTTGCTCCTCCCGGAACGGTTACAAGAAATTTCGAGTCCACCATCCGTGTCAAAAACCAAGAGATGGTATTACTTGGTGGTTTAGAGGAGAAAAGAAAAGACGAACAATCACAAGGAGTCCCTATTTTGTCAAAAATTCCAATTTTAAAATGGATCTTTAGCAGCAAAAACAATAAAAAATCCGAATCAAGGCTTAATATTTTTATCAAACCCACGATTATCAATTAGCATGTTCGAAAATATTCGAAATATAAACCTTTTAAAAAGTAAATATGCTGCCGGAATGTCTCTGAAAACTGGCTCAGAGGGAATAAGCGGGAACTATGTTCTACTAAGAAAGAAAGGGAGCTCCATTGAACTCGAAAAGTCAAGTGAAAATGGCTCCCTGGATGAGTTATTGCAGCAAATCCCCCCTTCAGCGCCAATTTCTGTATCCCTTGAAGGCAAAGGCATTATCTACAAAAAGATTGAAGATACCGAAGAAACAACAAAAAATCCACTTCAGTTTCTTTTGCCTGATGCAAATGAAGTTGATTTTTATTTATTTAAATATCCCTCGGCAGATGGTTATTTCTATGCAGCAGCGATCAGAAAATCTATCATAGAAGATATTACAGAAAAATTCAAATCACATGGGTTGTTTTTAATTAAGCTTTTTCTCGGTCCTTTTGCTATTTACAACATTTTGCCTTCCATCCGAAAAGAAAACAACTTGCTAAAATTATCTGGTTATTCTATTGAAATTAGTGATTACACGATAATAAACATAAAGCATGGTGAGGAATTTCATGATGAAACGATAGCTGTTGGAAAAGAAGCGGTTCCTTCATGTCTTTTGATCTCTTTTGCATCAGCTATTGATTATTTTCTGGATCAAAAAGATGAGCTGAATACAATTCCCGAAACTGAACATTTTTCAAGAGAATTTAATCACAAAAGGCTATTCAATGTGATTGGATTTGGATTTTTAGGCCTGGTCTTTATTGTTTTGCTAATCAATTTCCTTCTTTTTTCTAATTACCGCAATACCTATAATGAGTTAAACTCGGAATTGTCCTCGCAGAAGAACCTGATTGAACGCCTGGATACGCTTCAGAACGAACTGAAACAAAGAAAAGAATTTATCATAGAAAAAGGATACCTGAGATCTTCCAGAATGTCTTTCTATGCAGACAGAATCGCATACAGTCTTCCAGAGAATATTGTTCTTACAAAATTGACATTGCATCCACTGCTGGGTAAAATTAAAATGAACAAGGAAATTAACTTTAACCAGAACACAATTACAATAACAGGGAAAGCCAGCAATAGCTCCTTGCTTAATCAATGGATAAAACAGCTTCAAAATAAATATGACTGGATAAAAAAAATAATCATTGTGAATTATACACAGGAGGAATATGACAGTCCGGGGAATTTTTCAATAATAATAAGTATTGGATGATGTGGAAAAAACTAACATACAAAGGCAGGGTTATCTTGTTATTGATTGGCATTGTAATCTCTTTGCCGGTTATTTATAATCTTTCCCTGAGAAAGACATTTGAATTAAAAGCCAAATGCCGTGAAGCTGAAGAGAAACTGGAAGTGATTCAAACTGCTCCTGAAGAAATTGTCAGAATCAGAAAAGAATTAAACCGCATTGACAACCTGGTTGGGAAAAAAGAAGGAAAGGACGGACAGGAAGTACTGATTGAACAGGTTAGTGATTTCTGTCAAAAAAGAAAGATTACTTTTAGAGAATACCCCGGTATTCATGAATATCAAAAAGAAAATTACAATTTGATGACCAACGTAATTAAGGTAAAAGGAGCATTTAAAGATCTGGTTGAGCTTTTATATGATCTTGAAAAAAATTATAAACTTGGTAAGGTTACTTCTGTGAAATACCAGTTGCAAAGAAATTATAAAACCAAAAAGAAAGAATTAATAGGAATTTATTACATACAAAATATCAGGATCGATGAAAATGAATAAACTAAGCATTGTTTTAATTATTGGATTTTGGGGGCTGTTGCTGGGGAGCTGTGAAGATGTGTTCGTGGATGATATTTCCGGAAAGAACGTTCTGCTGATATCCCCGACAGATTCATTGATAACGACAGTTACAAGTCACACTTTCTGGTGGGAAAAAGTTGACGGCGCAACAAAATACACTCTGCAAATTGCCAGACCCAGCTTTTCTGAAGTTCAGAAAATTGTACTGGATACTTCGGTTTATTCCGATAAGTTTGATTATACCCTCTACCCCGGAACATTCCAGTGGCGGGTTAAAGCCACCAATAGTGTTAGTGAAACGGATTTCACAACATACACGCTAACCATAGACAGTACACAGGATCTAAGCGGAGAAACAGTGAACCTGGTAAGTCCTGAAACAAATTATGCAACCAATAACATGGTATTAACTTTTTTATGGCAGAAGGTATATAATGCTACGGAATACAGGTTAAAAGTTTTTATAGACAGTTGGAACGGAAATCTTTATAAAGACACGATTATTCAAAGCAACTCTGTTGAGATAGAACTACCAGAAGAAACGCTGGTTTGGGGTGTTCAGGCCAGGAATGATCTCCCTTCCCAATCAAGCTTTAGTTATCAGAACCTTTATGTCGATACCACTTCACCCGGAGCACCAACGCTTACAACTCCACAAGATGAAGAAATAATTAGCTCCTTTAATGTAAACTTCTCCTGGAACAGAAAACCCAATGATGGAACAAGCATAAAAGACAGTCTGGTTGTAAGTACTGACTCAATCTTTACAAATGACAATATAGTTCTGCGGGCTTATACTACCAATACAGAGTATACCTTGGATGCACAGGAAGAAGGAAACGGAATATACTATTGGCACGTGGCATCATACGACAAGGCAGGGAATCATAGCGCTTTTTCAGATACCTGTCAGTTTGAAATTGATAATACCTGATGTTAATCCTGTTTTTGTATATTATGAAACAGCTTAAATTTGAAACAAATAAACTGAATCCGAGAAAAGAAGAAGAAAAGCAAAAATGAAAAATAAAAAATCTGTATACATTCTTTTGCCATTGGTTCTCTTAATCTGGGGAATCATCTTTTACCGGATATTCACGGGAACATCGGGTAAACAATACCATGTACAGCCCAAACAGACCGTCAAAGTCTCCGATGAATACGAAAAACCGCAAAGTTTCAAAATATATACCAATTACCAGGATCCTTTCCTAAAGAATATCAGGCAAAAAAAGAAGGTTCAAAAAACCAAAAAAGAAACACAAAATAACAAGAAAAGAAGCTTTTCTTCCCGCAGAAGAAGACGTTCAACAACACGCTGGCCGGAGATCAGCTACAAAGGCGCTGTAAAAAATCAGGAAAAAACGAAAAATGTCTTTCTTGTTGAGGTGAAGAAACAAAGCTTTCTTGCCTGGCCGGGAGATACGCTCAAAGACGTAGTTATAAAAAATTGCTATGCAGACTCGATCATCGTTCTGTATAAAGGAAAAGAAAAAACAATCGAAAGAGAAAACCAATGAAAATATAAACATCATGCATATTGTTAAAATGTATAAAAAATCAATCGTTCTTGTTCTTCTGCTTTTACCATTATTTGTTAATGGACAGGGAGATTTTAAAACTTACGATAAGCGAAACATTCACATCAATTTTCCGGATTCTATCGTAAAAGTAGAAATCAATAACAAAAAAAATGAAGTAAAACCTGTTACCGGAAAAGATTATTACTGGTACTATGCGGGAAAGATTCATTTCAATAAAGGAGGATACAGGGGAAATCTGCTGGATGGAAAATATACGGTGTTCACACCAGAAAAAGATTTGTTGGCAAGTGGTCAGTTTCATAAAGGCCTTAAACAAGGGGTTTGGAAAAGATGGTATCCCAATGGAGCGTTACAATCAATTGTTCGCTGGAAAGAAGGACTAAAAAGTGGCGTTTCAAAATTCTTCAACAAAGAGGGAGCATTAATAAAAAAGCTTAATTACAAAAAAGACCTGCTGCATGGAACTTGTGTTTTTTATAACGAGGATGGAAAAAAAGTTCTGAAATACAGGCAAGGTGAAAAAGTAACTCCCTTTACCAAAAAGATCAAACAAATATTCCAATCAGATTCCACCCGGGAGGAGACCAAAAACACCGCAAAAGAAAAAAAATAGTTTGTTTATGATCCGGGCTGGTGCATTATATTATGCTATTTTTGTTTCCCTGGTATTCACCATAATCACCGGGTTCCTGATCTTCTATGCTTATCTTACAGAAGGATTTATTGACCAGCAAATTGCTAGTGATCAATTAAAAGATGATATGGAATCGGTAATCAATATTGCCCTGAGTGAGCCGGAACAAATACCTTATGCTAAATCCGTCAATTATGAATTCACCCATACGGTTTCTAAGGTTTCATTGCAAAAGACCCGCTGGGGTGTTTATGATTTGCTTACTACCAAGGCTGTATTTAGAGACATCAAAAAGAAAAAGAAGGTGATGGTGGGAGAAAATATATTTCTCAATGAAAATTTTGCCCTTTACCTAACCGACCGCCAAAAATACTTGTCTGTAAGCGGAAATACCAGGCTTGTGGGGGATTGTCTCCTGCCGAAACTGGGTGTGAAAAAAGCATACATCGAGGGACAAGGATATGATGAAGATCAAACAGTGTTTGGCGCAGAAAAGAAAAGCAAAGATCATATCAGACCTTTTAATTCGAAACTTCTTAAACATCTTGCTGCCCAATTGCAAAAATCGTTGTCTAAAAACGACAGTGTGTTGTTTTTTAAAGACCTGCCCAACAAACGTTCTATTTCTAATTCTTTTTACAACCAAACGCTTATTCTGTATGTGGAAGAGCCTGTCGAAATTTCAGGAATAACACTGAAGGGGAATATCCTCCTGCTTTCCGAAGCACCTGTAACCCTTTCAGGAAATACCACACTGGAAAACGTACTGGTATTTGCACCTGAAATTCAGGTAAAAGAAGGTTTTGGTGGCACTTTCCAGGGGTTTGCTTCCCGAAAAATCAAAGTAGCCGATCGGTGTGACTTGCACTATCCCTCCTTCCTGGGAGTGATCAGACAGGTTCAAAAAAAACAAACAAGCCTCAGCATTGGGAAAAACACGAACATTCATGGAGGAATATTTCTTGTCAATGCCAACCCATCTTCAGACGGACAATCAAAACTGTTTATTAACGATGGCGCCAAAATCACAGGACAGGTTTATTGCCAGGGCGCTGTTCAGCATAAAGGCATAATTGAAGGAACCCTGTATTGCCATAAGTTTTTTCTGAATACACCCAGTACCTTATATGAGAACCATCTGCTCAATGCAACTATAAATTTTCGGGCGCTCTCAGAAAGTTTCTGCGGAGCTGACATTGTACAGGGAATTGATAACGGGCAGGTAATCATGAGACTGAATTGATGAAAATGAATATCAGAAAGAAAATAAAGGGCTCAACGCTCATAGAAGTACTGGTAGGTGTTACCATTCTCTCGATAACACTGGGTGCCTCATTGATGATCTTCGTGAATGTGACGGAGATGAACAACAGCAACGTGAAAACGCAAGCTTATTTAAAGGTAAACGAACTGGCTGTGGAGACAGCAGAAGAGAAAAATTTTACAGAGAATGAATATGAGCTGGGAACATTCCGGATCGTAAAAACAGTTGAAACTTATCAGGAAAACAATGAGCTCACGAAGGTGGTTTTCAAAGCCTTCAATCTGAAAGAAAAATTGCTGGTAACCAAACAACAAATCTTTTTAACCAAAGCGCATGAAAAAGATTAAAGCATTTACGCTCATAGAAATTATTATTGCAATGTTGTTAAGTTCTTTCACCATTGGACTTGCCATTACTTTCTACCTGATGATGAACAACCAGTTTAACCGTTTTACTTCCCGGATGGATGGCAATACTCGTCTTGTTCAATTTTACAAAACCCTGAAACAGGATGTTGAAAGGGCAGACAGAGCATACTACAACTCCAGCACCCTTGAGCTGGAAAAAGAGGAATCGCCCGGACTTACTTACCTTTTCTCTTCAAAAAGGATCATAAGAACCCATCAAACGGCAAGGGATACTTTCCATCTAAAGCATACAAATCTTAATACAAAAACGGTTGATGATACGGAATTGCTTCAGAATCTTTGGTTTTCTGTTGTTATAGAAGGCAAACCACTGGTTTTATCTGTAAAGAAACAGTATCCCCAATATATTTTATACACCGAAAAGCAAAAACAAGAATATGAGCCTGGATTTGAATGAAATAAAAAAGCCACCCCGTAAGCAGCAAAAAGCACCCGTGAACAAAAAAAATTCATGGAGCAATATTCTGAACAAGGAGATCTCGTTGTTTCAGAACAAGCGAAGTAACAAGAAGAAAGAAGCATTTTATTCCGAACTATCGGTTCTGCTGGCTTCAGG
Organism: uncultured Bacteroidales bacterium; assembly: GCA_964633615.1. Taxonomy (GTDB): domain Bacteria; phylum Bacteroidota; class Bacteroidia; order Bacteroidales; family UBA12077; genus JAGXLC01. The sequence continues at coordinate 10,952 of CAZWHH010000021.1, forward strand.
GATGGATATTAAAAGCTCGCTGGAGATAATTGCCGAACAGCAAAAGAAAGAGAAAGACCAGCAGTTTTATGAAAATATCCTGAATGAAGTGGTGAAAGGAAGGACCTTGTCAGAGGCGCTACAGGACACAGGAACCATATCGCTTTACGAATATCATAGTCTGCGCATTGGCGAAGAAAGCGGTAGGATTAAGGAAATCCTCGCTGATTTGACAAACTATTTCAACAAAAAGATACAGCAGCGCAAAAAGATCACGGGTATCATCACCTATCCTGTATTGGTTTTGGTAACAGCCGTTCTGGCTGTTGCGTTTATGTTAACCTTTATTGTTCCCATGTTTACCGATGTTTTCAACCGTTTTGGCGGTGAACTGCCAGGCCTGACAAAGACCATCATCAAACTGTCCGATTTCTTTTCAGACTATTTTTGGTTGTTTTTACTGGTGGTCGGGATTCTTATAACCTTCCTCATCCTTGTAAGAAAACACCCACTCTACAGGCGCATCTCCTCAGCCCTTTTACTAAAGATGCCTTTTATTGGTAAGGTAGCAGTAAAAATTTATCTGAATCGTTTCTGCCATACGATGGCGCTGTTAACCGCCTCTAAAACTCCGCTGCTCAGATCTGTTCAACTGGTTAAACAGATGATAGGCTCTTACACCTTTGAAAAGGCTCTAACAGACATCGAATCCGACATCCTGCACGGGAAATCGCTGCATGTCTCCATGAGTCGTTTTTCGGTATTCGACAAGAAAACTACTTCCCTCGTGCGGGTAGGTGAAGAGATCAATCGTCTGGATGAAATATTCCAGAAACTATCCAACCAATACAGCGAAGAGCTGGATTACCAGATGGGCATGCTCAGCAACCTGCTTGAACCCATCATGATCCTGCTGGTGGGCCTACTTGTGGCTGTAATCCTGATTGCCATGTACCTGCCGTTATTTCAGCTTAGTACTTCGTTTTATTGATAAGGAGAAAATACTGACTTGTTTACAGGTACCCCGTTCGGCGTAGCGTCTCGCTACGTCGTATTAAACGCGGCATCTTGCCGCTATGTCACAATTTTAAACAATATAGTTCGTTGGGGCTAAACAAAAATAAACATAATTAACTGTTTTCCATAATGTTTGCAAATTTTGAGAACAAGGTTTGATACAAACAGACCAGAGGTCTTGGTTGACCCAGCGTGGCGAGACGCTACGCTGAACGTTGGTAGTTAATTAATGAACAGCCAGTTTTAAGCCAGCGTAGCCAGGAGGCTACGGTGAACGGGGGTTATATTATTTATTTAACGGTTTCCTTCTTGTCTCTCGTATATTTATCAAAATGATTTCCTTTTTTTTCGGCTTATAACGGTAAGTAACAATGGTTAAACGATTAATTGGACCACGGTATAAGTTTTTATGCCTCCGGGTGGGCTCCAACATCCTGGGATTTTTCTTTAACAGGTCAAAGAAGTGTGCGGTTTCCCTTACAAAGTTTCTTACTTCTTTTTCACTCCATTCTTCTTCCAGATATTTAATAATGCGATCATACCCATTGATGGCTCTTCTCGTCCATACAAGTTTTATAGCCATTTTTTATACTTTTTCATTACTTCCTCATGAGAGGTAACTTCTCCTTTTTCGGCCTCTGAAAGACCTTGCTCTATTTCATCCCGTTCTTCTTGGTCTATCGTATCCCACCAGTCAGTTTTTGTGGCAGCTTTTTCCGATAAAAGGGTACGTACGGCCTTTAAAATATTCCTGTCTGATATTTTATCGATCATATTGTGAAGATCAGCTCTTAGTTCTGTTACATCCATAATATCCCTATTTGGTCTATTACAAATTTAACGATTTATATTGACTTTTTGTTTTAATTCGGTTGGATTATTTAGTAAGAAATATATCAATTGGGCTATCCAACTCGTGCCCACCGTTAGGCATAACAAAAATAACCACAATTAACTGTTTTCCATAATGATTGTGTAAATTGCAAATTTTGAGAACAAGGTTTGATACAAACAGGCCAGAGGCCTTGGTTAACCCAGCGTAGCGAGACGCTACGCTGAACGTTGGTAGTTAATTGATGAACAGCAGTTTTAAGCAGCGTAGCCCGGAGCCTACGCTTAACGGGGCTGATCTTTAGAGTAGAACAATAAATTTGTAAAAGATCAGTCCCCTGAAACAAATTTTATTCAAGGCTAGAAATACAAATCTCTTTCTCCTTCTTTAATTCTTTCGATTCTTTTTTTCAATTCATTAAGGTCTCTGAAGCCCTTTAATTCTTTGATATTTTTATCGATCACCTTCCAGCCTTTTTCTGCCAATTCAGGCGAAGCGTAGTCAACAAGATATTCGGCCAGAGTTAGTATCGCGTTGGGAGTGCAATATCTTTTAATGAATCCGGGAACAGAAAATTCCATGAAGTGTTCCCCTGTCCGTCCCAGTCTATAGCAGGCAGTGCAAAAGGAGGGAAGATAACCTTCATCCAGGAGTTCATCAATTACTTCTCCCAACGATCTGGAATCGCCAATATGAAATTGTTCTTTGTTCAGGTTCTGATCTTCATTTTTGA
>CAZWHH010000022.1:0-13367 GCA_964633615.1 uncultured Bacteroidales bacterium
TTGTTCTTACAATCAGTTTTTTATCAATTATGGCACAGCTATTGAATATCAATAAAAAAAATAGATATGCTGAAAAATTACATACTCACAGCAATTCGTAACCTGTCGAGGCACAAGAGTTATTCTTTGATTAATATTTTAGGATTAACCGTGGGGTTGGCCTTAACTATTTTGTTGTTGTCTTTTATTCGGTATGAATTAAGTTATGAGGATTTTAATACGAAGAAAGACCGAATCTACCGTACAGTATCCAAAATAAATGTGTCTGAAAATAAATCTCTCAAAGGACCCATGTCAACAGGGCTTGTCTATAACTGGGTAATGGATGAAATTCCTGAAGTGGAAGCTGTTTTGCGTTTGGATCCAAGACCGGGAGAAATAAGATATCAAGGTAAAACGTTCAAGAGTGAATATCCTTTTTATACAGATTCTACATTTTTTCAGTTTTTTGACTTGAAACTGAAATATGGAAATAAACAAACTGCCTTAGATCCCGGGGGGATTGTTTTATCAGAAAAATTAGCAAATACAATTTTTAACCAGGAAAATCCACTGGGAAAAACAATCCAGTGGCAAAATCACAATCTTGAAGTCAAAGGGATTTTAGAGGAACTTCCAGCCAATACACACCTCAATGTCGATTTGTTGGTGCCTGTTTCAACCCTGGATAAAGCAAATTCTTATTTTAAGAACCGGGGCATCAGTACTTATATTTATTATCTATTTAAGGAGGGAATGAACACCCCTTCAAACATTAATAAACTGGACCAGTTTATAGAGAACAAAGTGAATGATTTTTTCTCCGACTTCGGGCTGACGGTGGATCATCGTTTACAAAACCTGGGAGATATTCACCTCCATTCAGAGGGACTTCAGTACAGCATGTCTACTCCGGGAAGTATGAACACAATTATTATACTCAGTGTCCTGGCGTTTTTTATTGTGCTAATCGCGGTGATCAATTATATCAACCTGGAAACTTCCAGGGCAGAGACCCGCTCACTTGAAGTGGGTATAAGAAAAGTAAGCGGTGCTCACAAAAAACATCTCATCTTTCAATTCATTGGGGAGTCACTTATCACAGTCCTGATCTCTTTCTTCCTGGCAATAGGTTTAGCAGAATTGTTTTCCGGTGGTTTTGAAAATCTTGTAAACCGGGAGTTCTCCCAGGAATTATATACCCCGGTAAATCTTGCGCTCTATTTTGGACTTGCTCTTTTTATTGGCCTTGCTGCTGGTTTCTATCCGGCTGTTTTCCTGTCTTCATTCAAACCTGCAGTAATTTTGAAATCATACAATAATATGGGCAAAGGTCAATCTTTATTACGTGTATTGCTCGTTGTGGTTCAGTTTACCATCGCCACCTTTCTCATTATTGGTTTAATGATGGTTTATAGCCAGATACAATATGCAAAAAACAAAGACCTTGGGTTTGAAGAAGAACAGGTGCTTGTCATTGAAGGTTTAACCAACGCGATGGAAGAAAAATACAACCTGATAAAAAATGAACTTTCTTCTGTTCCTGAAGTGAAGCATGTATCCGCTGCCACAAGTTATCCCGGGTTTACATCAATGAATAACTCAATAAGAACCAGCCTGGATGAGCAAGGTGTAATAGCAAAAGACAATATTGTAAAAAACAACTATGAAAAAACATTAGGCCTCACGATTAAAGAAGGTCGGTATTTTTCTGAAGAATTCACAGCCGACACGAATGCCTACATTCTAAATGAGCAGGCAGTAGCTATGTTGGGTCTGGAGAATCCCGTTGGAAAAAGAATTTATCACAATCAAAAAGAAGGCCGGATCATTGGAGTGATGAAAAATTACCATGTTGAAAATCTAAGAGAAGAGATTGCCCCTGTAGTTCATTCGCAAAGAGCTGACTGGTTTAATTATATCCTGGTAAAAATCCAGGCAGAAAATATAAAGCAAACTTTAACTGAGATTAACAGCAGATTGACAAATATCGACAATGAATATGTGTTTGAATATAAATTTCTGGATGATCACTTTGATGCCATGTATGATCAGGAAGAACGCATGAATAAAACCAGCATCTACAGCGCCGTGATTGCCATTATCATTTCATTGTTAGGTTTATATGCATTGACCTCATTCGTTGTAATCAAACGCAGAAAAGAGATCGGAATAAGGAAAGCAATGGGAGCTACTGTAGGAATAGTGGTTTATAAATTGGTTAAGGATATCAACAAATGGGTGCTTTTAGCCAATATTATTGCATGGCCACTGGCTTTTTATTTCATCCGGCAATGGTTGGCCAATTTTGCCTTTCACATTGATATATCCATTTGGTATTTTATAGCGGGGTCAATAATTACTTTTCTTATAGCGCTGATTGTTGTTGCTTTTCAGGCTTATCTGGCGGCTACAGAAAACCCGGCTCATACTTTACGTGACGAATAGGAAAACCTTATAATACAATGATAATTAATTACTTAAAAATAGCCCTGAGAAATATAAAGAAACAGAAGCTGCATTCCTTTATCAATATTTTTGGACTGGCAGTTGGATTGACAGCGACTTTTCTGATCTTTTCTTTTCTGCATCATGAATTAAGCTATGATAAATTTAATGACAATGCCAAACATATCTATCGTTTTGTTACAAAAATGACCAGACCCAATGGGCAAGAATCTGACCTGGTCATCAATATTGACAGAGTGGGTCCTGAAACAAAAAAGCAATTCCCACAGGTGGAGGAGATGGTAAGAATTAAAAACGGGGGTTCTGTAAATATTAAGTTTAATGAAAATAATTACTCAGATTATATTTCTCTTTATACCGATTCCACCTTTTTTCAAATGTTCGGTTATGAATTAACTAAAGGAAACCCTCATGAAGTACTTCAAGATCCTAAGGGTGTAGTCATCAGCAAAACGATGGCTGAAAAAATCTTTAAAGGGAAAGATCCAATGGGTGAAATGCTCGAAATATTGCAAAATGACTTCAGAGTTACCGGAGTAATGAAAGATTTCCCTGCCCAGTCACATCTTCAGTATGATTTGCTGCTTCCATTAAAAAGCCACCCTTACTTTGATAAATTAGGCGGGATGGAATTTGTTACCTATATAAAAATTAATGAAGAAGCTGATAATAATAAAACCCATGCGAAAATTTGCAAGCTGGCGGATCATATTTTTAAGGAACGTTTTAAAGATTCTGGCTATAAAGGAAAAAACAGATTACAGCCCCTTTTGGATATTCACTTGAAATCATCTGGTTTTCAATATGACTTCAGAACGAATGGCGATATTCAAAGAGTTTATATTTACTTCCTATTAGCCCTGATTATATTAATTGTAGCAGTAATTAATTATATCAATCTTTTCACTGCAAAGGCCGGGTTTAGAACAAAAGAGGTTGGACTGCGCAAAGTGGTGGGTGCTTTTCGCACTGACCTGATGAAACAATTCCTGAGTGAATCGTTTTTGATTACATTATTATCTTTCATAATTGCTTTGGGACTTTTTGAATTATTTGTCGGTAAGTTCGGTGAACTGCTCGGAAGAGAACTTCAAACAAACCCCTTCCACAATCCGGTCCAGATAATATATATATTGGGTATTGTTATATTTGTTGGTCTGCTGTCTGGTTATTATCCGGCTTTCTATCTTTCTAAATTGAATGCAATACGAATATTTCGCGGCGGGCAAAAGGCTTCCGGCTACAAAAACCGATTGACAATATTCCTTGTGATAGCACAGTTTATTATTGCTATCTTTTTAATTTCCTCCATGATCATTTTCAACAACCAGGTGAACTACATGAAAAACAAAGATATGGGGTTTGATAAGGAGCAGGTGCTTATTTTAAATGGTATGACTAACCCCTTAAAGAATAATTATGATGTAGTCAGAGAAAAATTATTGCAAAATCCTAAAATTAAGTATGTAACAACTTCCCAGACTGTTCCGGGAATAATGAACAGAAGCGGACAAACCCTATATGAACATGGGAAAGAGCAATCTTCCGGGATTTCGGTAAAAGAGAACCGGATAAGTTATGATTACATTGAAACTTTTGGGATGAAAATAAAAGAAGGGCGTTCATTTTCAGAAAAATACAGTGATGAGTCTAAAAAATTCATCATTAATGAAACTGCTCAGAAAGAACTTGGACTGGATGACCCTGTTGGAAAAAAGATAAGCATGGGCTTTTTAGAGGGCGAAATAATTGGTGTGGTAAAAGATTACAATTTTGCCTCTTTAGAACAAGAAATAGCTCCCTGTCTTCTGACGATGTATCATAAGAAATACAATAAAGTCTTTTATTCCATGAAAATTGCACCGGGTAATTTCTCGGGAATCATTGATTATGTAAAAGAGACAATGAAAGAGATAGACCCGGAGTATACGATGAACTATTTCTTTTTGGATAATCATTTTGATCGTTTATACAAAGCTGAAAAAAGAAGCACTATTTTAATAAGTTTTGCTACTATTCTTGCACTAATACTTGCCTTCCTTGGATTATTCGCACTCACTTCGTTTACGATTATAAAACGTACTAAAGAAATCGGTATCCGTAAAGTGATGGGGGCTTCACCGGAAAAAATAGTAAGACTGTTGTCGTCTAATATGTTAAAATGGATTGGTGTAGCCTCACTGATCGCATTCACCTTGATATATTTTATTATGAACCGATGGCTACAGAACTATGCTTACAGGATAGACATTCAACCATGGATGTTTCTTGTTTCTGCTCTTGTTGCTATAATTATAGCGCTTCTTACAACCAGCGTTTTAACTATAAAAGCTGCGAATACCAATCCGGCGGATACATTGCGTGATGAATAAACTTTTTATTGACCCATATAACAAGGGTGAACGAATTCGTTCACCCTTGTTATATAAACGTACATTATAAGACAAAATAAAAGTGTCCCAATCTTTCCATATTGCTTATAATAAATATTTTACATTAAATGGCACAAAGATTGATTTATTAATTTAAAAAAAATCATGTTACGGAACTACCTGAAAGTATCCTGGCGAAATTTAAAAAGAGACAAATCCTATTCTCTCATTAATATTTTGGGTTTGGCAATTGGTATTGCAGCCTGTATCGTAATATCTCTTTACATTATTGATGAACTCAGCTACGATAAATTTCATGAGAAATCAGACCGGATTTATAGAATGTATGTGGATGGACAATTTGGGAACAATAAATATAGAAGTCCTTATGTTGCCAACCCAACAAAAGATGCCTTGCTGAATGAATTTTCCCAGGTGGAAGCTGCCACCCATTTTTTTAAAAATGATGAGGTTCGGTTTGAATATGGTGATAAGGTATTCATTGAGGATGGTATTATTTATGCCGGTTCTGACTTTTTTAAAGTTTTTAGTTTCCCCATGATCAAGGGGAACCCCGAAAAATCTTTATCAAAGCCTAACCAGGTTGTGCTCACCGAAAGTGCAGCAAAAAAATATTTTGGAGACGAAGATCCGGTAGGCAAGATGATAAAAATATTCAGCGACAACCTATACCAGGTAACCGGAGTATGTAAGGACGTTCCTGATAATTCACATTTCCATTTTAATTTTCTTGTTTCTTATTCAAGCACACAGACCAGCAAAGACCCCAGATGGATCAACAGTACGGTTTATACCTACTTTGTTTTGAAGGAGGGTGTTAATCCTGATCAATTCGAAGAACAGCTGGATATGTTGGTAGAAAAATATTTAGGACCGGAAGTGGTAAAATTAATGGGTGTGAATCTCGAAGAGTTTAAACAACGGGGAAACTCTTATGGTTTCTATATTCAACCACTGGAAGATATTTATCTGCATTCTGATTTTAATGATGAAATTGAACCGGTAAGCAGTATATCCAGGATATGGTATTTTTCCATCATTGCTGTCTTTATCCTTTTTATTGCCTGTATTAACTTCATGAACCTGGCTACAGCAAAATACGCCAACCGTGCCAAAGAAGTGGGGGTACGAAAGGTATTTGGATCAAAAAGAAAACAACTGATAACTCAGTTTCTTACAGAATCTTTCCTTGTTGCATTTATTGCTGTTCTCCTGTCTATAGTTCTTATGGAATTATTTCTTCCGGTATTTAATAATATTTCCCAGAAAAGCCTTGAATTAAACTATTTAGCAGACTGGTATGTTATACTGGCGCTTGTGGTTCTGACAGTTTTTATTGGTCTGATAACAGGAACTTATCCCGCGTTTTTTCTCTCTTCTTTTAACCCGTTAAAAATATTCAAAGGATCTGTTAATAAAGGCGTGAAGGGCAACAGAATGAGAGGGATTCTTGTCACCAGCCAGTTTGTTATCACTATCATTTTATTCATAAGCACTTATATCATATCCCGGCAAAACGCATTCATGAGTAATAAAAAACTGGGCTTTGACAAGGAAAAGGTACTTGTTCTGGAGAGATCATACTACCTGGATGAATCTCTGGAGAGCTTTATCAGTGAATTGGAAAAATCATCAGAAATTCATTCTGCAGCTGTCAGTAACTCACTGCCCGGGAAAGATTACGGTGGATCCAGCCTGCAGGTGGAAGGCAGAAGTTCTGAAGACATGGTGTTTCTGGCTGTAAATTACGTGAGAGAAGGATATCTTGATGTAATGGGAATAGAACTTTTAAAAGGACGGTTTTTCTCCAGAAAATTTTCCGATAATGAAAATTCAATCGTTATCAACAAAAAGGCAGCCAATGAACTTGGTTTTGAAAATCCCATAGGAAAATACCTGCAGTTGACAGATCAAAAATTTAATATCATTGGTGTAATAGAAAACCATCATTTTGAATCGCTTCATAAAAACATACGTCCTCTTGGGATGCGTTATGAAGCCACACCTAATTATGATTATATGCCTATCAGGCTCAATACAAACGATATGAATAAAACCATCAGTTATATTGAATCAAAATGGAATGCATTTACAGATAATCAGCCATTCAGTTACTTTTTTATGGATGATGATTTTAATAAGCTATATGATGCTGAACAACGCACTGCAAAAGTATTTACCCTGTTCTCTGTTTTGGCTATACTGATTGCCTGTTTAGGGTTGTTTGGCTTGTCTGCATTTATGGCAGAAAAACGTACCAAAGAAATTGGCATACGAAAAACACTTGGAGCAAATCATGGAAGTATTCTTAAGATACTCTACAAAGAAGTGTTTATGTTACTTATTCTTGCAACCCTTGTTGCATGGCCGGTAACTTATTACCTGATGGGCAACTGGCTGGAAAACTTTGCATACAGGATTGAGCCGGGTATAGCCCCTTTTATTTTAGCTTCTGTTATAGCGCTGTTGATTGCCATCTTTACCACAAGTTTTCAGGCGCTTAAGGCAGCAAATACGAATCCGGCATATACACTCAGAGATGAATAATTTACCTTAAAATCAATAATTATGCTAAAAGACATTTGTATACCCCTGCCAGGAATCGGCGAAGAAGAAGTAGCCGAATTACACCTGAAAGTCGGCGATCAGAAAATAAGTTATGATTTCCGGGTAGAATCTTTCGCCTGGGACGTTGAAGACGAACTAAACAATGGCGGAGAAGATGACGTTTCAAAATCCCTGGCCAGAATCGAAAGACTCAGAAATGCAATTAATAAATACGACAAATCCTGGGAATTGATCCAGATATTCAATCCTCCTGAAAATGCACAGTACATTCAGGTACTATTCAGGAAGAAAAAATAATATCCCATATCCGGGAATCTGTGCTTTTTGTTCTGTTCTTTAAACAAAATGCAGCTATTAAGAATCAGGCTCGTATTTTAACATTAAATCCTCCGGGATTTTCATGATAACCAAAATTAAAAAATTATGTTCAGGAATTATCTTAAAACCGCATTCAGAAATCTTACAAGAAATAAGATTTATTCTTTCATCAATATAGTTGGACTAGCTATTGGCGTGGCTGTATTTATTATCATTACACTGTTTATACAAAGTGAACTTCAATATGACAAATTCAACAAAAAAATTGATAACATCTACAGGTTAGACAGAGACGATTGGGGTATCCTGGGAACAGCCTATGGCCCTGAAGTTAAGGCAAACTTTCCGGAAGTTAGAGAATTTGTTCGTTTCACCCTGAACAGTCATAGCAACCCGATTATCAATTTTGAAAACAGTGAACAAGAACAACACATTCAAAACTTCACTTTTGCTGATCCCCAGGTATTTGATATTTTTACGTTTAATTTTATTAAAGGCGACCCAAAAACTGCTTTAAAAGAACCCTATACGGTCGTATTAACAGAAAACACTGCAAAGAAGCTGTTTGGTGGAAAAAATCCCGTGGGAAAATCTTTTATCCTTGATAAAAAACATACATTCAAAGTTACCGGGGTTATAGAAGATATAAATCAGTTTCATTTGAATATTAATGCCATTGGAAATATAGCTGCTGTTGGAAAAATGAATGGGTGGGATAATTATTTGCATAAATTCGGTTCATGGAACCATCCTACATATCTTCTTTTGAAAGACGGGGTCAACATTGCCTCACTTAATAAAAAAATCAGCAGGCACTTCGAAGACTTTATGAAAAAGAAGTTTAATATTGAGGAAGAGCTGAATTTCCATTTAAAACCTTTTTCAGATATATATTTCGATACGGAAACCAAACACGAAATAAATGTCAATCATGGCAATATCAAATTTATATACATTTTTATTGCGATTGCCGTTTTTATTCTTGCCATTGCAGCTATTAATTTTATTAATCTTACAACCGCAAAGGCTGCAAACAGATCCAAAGAAGTTGGGTTGAGAAAAGTGGTGGGAGGCCATCGAAAACAACTCATCAGACAATTTCTGAGTGAGTCTGTTCTAATCTCACTCCTGGCCTTTATCCTGGCCCTCGGTCTTGTAGAACTTTTATTACCTCATTTCAATGATTTGCTGCAAGGTGAAATCTCAAATCATTACTTTACTAAACCTTTCTTTTGGTTCATTTTCTTCGGAGGAATTATTGTAGTAGGTATTATTTCTGGTCTTTATCCCTCATTTTACCTTACCAAATTCAGTCCTGTCTCTGTTATTAAGGGTGAAAAAACCAAAGGATCAAGTGGAACAATGTTCAGAAGAGTTCTGACTGTATTTCAATTCTTCATTTCTGTAATTCTGATCATAGGCACATTGATCATTTTTACCCAAATAAACTACATGAAAAACAAAGACATGGGATTTGACAAAGATCACCAGATACATTTCTCTTTAACAAGCCAGATAAGAAAGAAAAAAGAAACGTTTAAGGCTGAATTATTAAAGAATCCAAATATTAAAGGCTTAACATACTCATCTCAACCGGCAGGCCGCATAACCTGGCAGGAAAGATGGGAATTCAACGGAGAAGGCAAACAGTTCACTTATCAGCCAGCAGACCCTGATTACGTGAAAGTAATGGGTTTAGAAATACTAAAAGGGGAAAATCTTTCGTGGGATAAGCCTTCGCATAAAGACAAAAGGGCTGTATTACTCAATGAAGAGGCTGTAGAATGGTTTGGTCTAAAAGACCCTGTTGGTAAGGTCATCCATACGAGCAGCCGTTTCTGGAAAGATGTAAAAGTAATAGGAGTTTTAAAAGATTTTCACTTTAACTCACTGCACAACGAAATAGCACCCCTGGTTGTGGCATGGGATAGTCGTGTGTATACCGGGAATATGAAAATAGCCGGAAATGACATTCAATCAACACTTAATTATTTAAAAGAAACCTGGCAAAATTTTGAACCTTCTTTTCCGCTGGAATATCATTTCATGGATCAGTCCCTCGATCGTCAGTACAAAGATGATGAACGATTCGGAAAATTATTTACCTTTTTTGCTGTTTTTGCTATTGTAATTGCCTGTCTGGGCTTGTATGGCCTGTCTCTTTTCTCAACCCAGCAGCGGACCAAAGAAATAGGAATTCGAAAAGCCAATGGTGCCAGTGTGAAGGATATTCTGAGCCTGTTTTTGAAGGAATTTTCAATGAATGTGATTATTGCTAATCTAATTGCCTGGCCCTCAGCTTATTTTTTTATGAAAAACTGGCTGACCAACTTCCCTTACAGAACAAATATTGAAATATGGATATTTGGAGTAGCCCTGGGCATTTCTTTATTCATTGCAATATTCACAGTTTCTTATAATACAATTAAAGCAGCCAATACAAATCCGGCTTATACCTTGCGGGACGAATAAACCAAAAGACAATGAAAATAAGTCTCAAAATATTTCTGTTTATTTTTTTCATTCTGCAAGGGATATCTGAAGTTAAAGCACAGAACCCTGTAAAGATCCATTCTCATTCAGCCGAAGCTTTATTGACATGGATGGACCCAAACAGAGCCCCTTCAGAAATTGATAGTATAACAAAATTGCCTGGATCGCAAATCATGGAGCAACTTATGTTGCGGCAGAATAAAAAGGCAATTGCTTTTCATCAGGCTTTAACTGAATTTGCAGAGAAAGACAGTATTTCGAACAACCAATACTTGCTCAACGAAGTCTTCAAAAACCGTAATGACTTAAAAAAAATTATTTCACCTGTAAAAAAGTCTAATCTCTTAGGGAAAACATATCAAAGAGCCATTCAATATTTTCCGGATCATTATGCCCCATCCGAAAAGTATGATCTGTTTTTCACCCTCACAGGCTGGAAATGGGGTGACGCTATGACTTTTCATTACATAAAAAAAGGAAATCGTTACCTGTTAACCGATACAGGAAAACCTGCCATGCTTTTTAACTTAACACTGGCTCATAGAAACTATGGAAATTCTCCCGACCAGCAAATAAAAACACTTCAGAATGTAATGGCTCATGAACTTTTTCATGCACTTTTCTCAGATTTTAACAAAGAAAAATGGGAATCTACAAAAATAAATAAGCTCAGTTTTGCAACATTAAAACTTATGCTAAATGAAGGCATGGCTCACTACATTGCAGAAAAAGAAAACCTGACTAAAAACTATCATAAAATCCAAAATTTAAGAGATAAAGAAAAAGAAGCTTTCAAAATTTTATCAAACCAGGCAGATTCTATGTTTAACCCCGATATTGATCCTGAAAAAAGAAAAAAACGCATACTTAAAGGAACCTATGGAAAATACTGGAAAAAGTATATTTGTATTCCACCAATGTTTATGGCATATCATATCGAGCAGCATTCAGGTGAAAAAATATTAAAAGAATGTTTAAAAGAAGGACCCATTTTTTTTATATTTAGCTATCACAAAATTCAGGTTAAAAAGAACAAATTGCCTCCCCTGCCGGAGGAAATAATAAAGCTTCTAAAAATAGAAAAAGAAAATCAAAACAATCATTACAAACCAATTATTTAGACTATGAAAAATTTAACACTTCTAATTGCCCTGACACTATTCGCATTTACTGCAAATGCCGAAGGACCCGAGCAAGAAAAAGAAAGAATCAAGCAGGTAATTCAAACTGCTTATGTTGATGGCTTACAAAACTATCTAAGCAGCATCAGTGAAATTGAAGCGGGTTTTCATCCCGGATTCAATCTGTTGGGAGTTAATAAAGCCAACATGCTTACAAAATTTCCCATATACAGCTGGATTAAAAGCACAAAAAAGAAAAAAGAACAACACCCGGACGGAAGACCCAAAGAAGAAAGAATAACGTGTAAGTACAATTCAATTGATGTAACAGGGAATGCAGCGATGGCAAAAATAGAACTTCATCAAAAAGACAAGAAACTATTCACAGACTATCTTCAACTTTATAAATTCGAGGAAGGCTGGCGAATTGTAAGTAAAATATATCACAGGCACTAAATAAAACGAACTTTAAAGGTGCCTGGCAACATTTCATTTTGATTTTTGTCGGTCAGGCACCTTTACTCTGGGATTTCAGCCGGATATTGTTTTAAAGTTGTTATCCCGTTTTCAACACCCTCTCCGTTCCTGTGAATAAAGCTGATCAATAAAAGGGTTTCATTTGCTTTTAACCTGGCCAAGGGATTCTCCCCGAAGGCCTGCCTCAAAAGCCTCAACATGTTCATTCCAGTTAAATATCAAATCAAGGAAAAACGTTAATATTATCCCAAGTATAAAAGCAAAAATCTCTCTTTTAGTTACTTTAATTTTCATATTTATTTCTTTTAATTGTGTGACTGACTAATATTTATAAGCGAAAAAACGCTTTTTCTTATTTTTAGAGCAAAATTATAAAAAAAACCTTTAAACATTATAACTTTGCAATAGTCTGAATTTATTAATAACCTTAACAAAACCATACCATGAAAAAAGTATTGCTCAGTTTATTTCTCGCGGTTTCTTTCTTCTATAGCCCGCTCACCAAAGCAGATGAAGGCATGTGGATGGTCAATTTACTTAATAAACTTGATTATGGTAAATTGACTAAAATGGGATTAAAATTAAGCCCCGAAGATATTTACAACGTGAATCAATCCAGTCTGAAAGATGCGATAGTCGTATTTGGAGGAGGCTGTACCGGCGAAATAATTTCGGATAAAGGCTTATTACTCACTAACATGCATTGCGGATACAGCCGCATACAGTCACATACCACCGTTGAGAACGATTACCTGAAAAATGGATTCTGGGCAAAATCAATGGAGGAAGAACTACCCAATCCCGGCCTTTCAGTTCGTTTCTTAAAACGGATTGAGGATGTAACAGATAAAATAAATTCACAGCTTACTCCTGAAATGACGGAACAGGAACGCAGTGCCAAAATCAGGGAAATAAGCAAACGACTTGAAAAACAAGCTGAAGAAGGGAATCATTATACTGCTACGGTTCGTCCGTTTTATAGCGGAAACGAATTTTATATGATGGTTTATGAAACCTATAAAGATGTACGGCTGGTTGCTTCTCCTCCCACCTCAATTGGAGACTTTGGCAGCCT
The DNA here is from genome assembly GCA_964633615.1 of uncultured Bacteroidales bacterium. Classification (GTDB taxonomy): domain Bacteria; phylum Bacteroidota; class Bacteroidia; order Bacteroidales; family UBA12077; genus JAGXLC01. The sequence continues at coordinate 12,894 of CAZWHH010000022.1, forward strand.
TACTGACAACTGGATGTGGCCCCGCCACAAAGCCGATTTTTCAATGTTCCGGGTTTACATGTCACCCGACGGCAAACCTGCTGAATATTCTGAAGAAAATGTCCCTTACCAACCCAAACATCACCTGCCTGTCTCACTGGAAGGAGTAGAAGAAGACGATTTTGCCATGATCATGGGTTATCCGGGAAGTACCGACCGCTTTATGACATCCTACGGTATCAAGGAACTGAAAAAAATAGAGCATCCGAACCGTATCAAAATCAGGGGCAAAAAGCTGGACATCATGAAAGAAACCATGAATAAAAGCCCTGAACTACGAATCATGTATTCTTCAAAATACAAAGGCACCAGCAATTACTGGAAATATTCCATCGGCCAGATGGAAGGCTTCAAGCGCATTGATCTGGTTGAAAAAAGGAAAAAGCTTGAACATCGATTTATTGACTGGGTTACCGGAAATGAACAAAGAGAAGA
>CAZWHH010000023.1:0-13344 GCA_964633615.1 uncultured Bacteroidales bacterium
GAATTGAGCCTGATTTTTCCTGGGTGAAAAATGAACTGTATCCTGAATTTATGGAAGACCATGATATTGCGGACCTTAGTGCAAAAGAATAATACAGGTTCCTGTTTTATGTTACACACCAATATTAATTTTTGTGGTGAAAATTACAAATAAGGCGCTATGCATTTTCTTGAAAGGTTTTGGTATTAATACCACCAGCTGGCGTGCAGATTTTAGGTTGTAACGTGTGCTCAGAAAATTAAGGATAGGGAGTGAAACCAAAGAAGCCTGATAAAAGCAGAGGGGTATGGTTATGGATGATGTATTATTGAACCAGCTGAATTACAAATTTTTCCTAAAAAATGGGTGAGAATAATCCTACGGTTAAGGGTGTACCGTTTAGAGAGAATGAATAGAATGACTTTTTGTTTCCTTATTTATAAAAGCTCAAAAAAATAAAATAAATTTTTATAAAAGGCAAACGTATAAATGTTTTTTTAAACATATAAAAAATATTTGTGTGTAAATGTTAATTGCCTATTTTTATATAGAGAATTAGCGGTAAAAAGTGCGTTATTTTGATTAGAGTAGGCGAGTTGGCTTAGATTTTACAGGATACAACATCATATACTCCTAAGTTGATTTTCTAATCATTATCTGACACGAATCCAATGTTAAAGGCGAGAATTGATAGAATCTTTGATTTACAAGACAGAATATTGTTTTAAGTTACTAAATATTTAAGTTTCAGTTATGAAGAATATTAAGTATTTTTTGCTTCTTTCGTTCCTGTTCAATGTGAATTTACTCTTTACCCAGGAAAAAGAAAATATTAATGTGGATCAAACGAAACATTATACCACCAGTAAAATTTATAATGCAAATGGTGATCTGGTGAGCATTTCACGTGATTATTACAATAATTTTGGAAAACATTTACAATCTCAAAGCAAAAGCTTTTCTCATAATAAAACAATTGTTGCTGCTACATTATATGATGCTTTTGGACGAATTGCGATAAATTCTTTACCCGCAGCCATATCAAACGAAGGAATGGATTATGTTACTGACTTCATTCAGGATGCCAACCAAAAAAAATATAATTATAATGATTTCGATGAGAATGGAAAATTAAATGAACCAGAACCCGTAAGTTCAGAGGCCTTTAATTCATTAGGCTGGTATTATAGTGTAAATAATACAAGTCAGCCTAATGTACCGGAAACATCCTATCCTTACACTCGTATTGAATACAGTGATATTACAGGAACCCCCAGGAGGAATAGTCTGGCAGGCGAATATCATAAGATGGGCAGTGGTCATGAAACGTATAGTTTTACCATGCGGGCAGATTGGGAGTTGAATTATTTCAAAAATACTTTTGATAATGGTATTGAAACAGATGGGATATTAAAAACCATTTCTGTAGATGCAGATGGGAACCAGCAGATAGTTTATAAAAACAAACAAGGAAAAGTTATTGCAACTTGCAAAGGCGAAGGAGGTAAGCAACGAACACATGAAATCTCTCTGATTGGTAATGGCGATTATATTGATATACATGTACCCCCGGGTTGTGCCGGCAATCTCTCTTCTAACGGAGCAAGTTTCAAATTAATAAATTTATTTACAGAAGATCAACAACAAGATGTTTTACCCAATAAATCGGGGTTTTACAGAATAATTCCTTACGGAGGAATGATTTCGACTGCGAGCATAAAATACAGCACCAATTATTCAGGGTACTCATTCTATATTTACGATAAGGCCGGACGACTGATCAAATCCTATTCCCCCAAAGCAGTGGCAAATAATGATCCCTCTATATGTAAAACTTACCGTTATAATTCGCAGGGCCAGGTAATTGAAAGCAGCTCACCCGATAAAGGAGTCACAAAATTTGTCTACAGAAAAGACGGTCAAATTAGGTTTTCGGAGAACCAAAAACAAAGAACCAATAATACTTTTTCTTACACAAAATATGATGATTCGGGAAGACCTGTTGAAAGTGGAGAATATACCGGAACCGATATTATGTTTTCTGAAAATATGGACCCTAATATCAATTTAGACCCTGCTAATTGTTCTTCTCGTACATTTACAGCTTATGATGAATTGTCAAATGATTTACCTCTTCAGGATTATGAGCAGCATTTTGTAAACGGAAATGTTACTAAAACCTGGAATGAGCAAAGCAGTACCTGGTATAGTTATACCTACGATGGAAATGTTGAGTGGATTATCAAAAGCATTGGTGAACTGGGAGCTGCTGCTATTGATTATGAGTATGATTTTAACGGGAATGTAAAGAAAGTCATTTATGAGAAAAATAATTATGCGGAGCGCTTTGATCATGTCTACACATACGATGAGGATTTGCGTTTAAAAACTGTTACAACCATAGAGTATAATAATGATGGTACTGTCAAAGAAGAACAATTGCAGGGCAAGTATTATTATTATCCTCATGATGGTGTGAAGAGAGTAGAGATAGCAGATGGTTTGCAGGGAATTGATTATGTTTACAATATTAACGGGTGGCTAAAAAGTATTAATCATCCTTCCCTGGATAATAATGACCCGGGAAAAGATGGCTATACATCAGTAAATGGAGAGGAAGCTCATCCATCGTTTTATGAAGACCTGTTCGGAATGAGCCTGGACTATTACAGCGGAGATTACACCAGACAGGGAAGTGGTATTACTCAAATACCGGGGCATGATAAATACAATGGAAACATCAAGGCAACACGTTGGAAAATCAGGAACCAGCAAACGGAGAATAATATTAATCCTTCAGAACAATGGGTTTTTCAATACCAGTATAACTCAGAAGAATTCTTGAAAGAAGCTTTGTTTGGGAAATTTGATATTTCTAACCGGGAACTGAGCCTTTCGGACAATTTAAGTGTAAAAGGACTAACTTACGACCCGAACGGAAACTTACAAAACTTACAGCGATACATCGGCAATCAACCCTTTGATAATTTTTCCTACAATTATATTGCAGGAAAAAATCAACTGGAAAAAATAACCGATAACGCTACTCAGGGAATGGGCATTGACCTGGAGCAGGGAAGCCATCAATTTGGTTATAACCAGATCGGACAGATGATCTCACGAAATACACCTGTTCAAAGCATGAATTTTAATTATGATCCGTATGGGCAGGTAAATGAAATTACGCGGTCAGGGGAGCAAATGGTCGCCTATAAATATGATGAGAGTGGCTATAGAATTAAAAAGACCGATTATGTTCAAAATACAGAAACATGGTATGTCAGAGATGCTGGCGGAAACATTTTAAGCGTTTATACTGCCCAATTAGGAGAAGAAATTAAGCAAAGCGAACTGGGCATTTATGGTTCGTCCCGTATGGGTGTCAATTATAAAGAAGACAACCAGTACGTTTATGAAATAAGTGACCATTTGGGGAATGTACGCGTAACTTTTGGAGAAGACGCGGGCGGAGCTTTGCAAACATACACCCATGCAGATTATTTCCCTTATGGAATGCGCATGCCCGGCAGGTTATTCAGCCCCGATGAGTATCGTTTCGGTTACCAGGGACAATTTGCCGAACATGATGAAGAGACCGGCTACGATGCTTTTGAAGCCCGGCTATGGGACAGCCGCATAGGAAGGTGGATGACGCCCGACCCTGCAGGGCAGTTCTGGAGCCCGTACCTGGGGATGGGTAATAGCCCGATGAATGGGGTGGACCCTGATGGTATGCTTTTTGGCAAAATTAGAGCAAAAGCAGCTTTTTTATGGCACAAATTATTAGGACATGATAATGTAGATTTGAATTTTTTAAGTAATGGAGATTGGGCTGTTGATTGGAATTCTGGAGATGAATATGTAATTTCATATGCAAAAAATTTTGGAAAAGAGGGGTTAGGTGATATTTTTGGCAGTGAGGCATGGAAAAATGCAAATAAAGCATTTTGGAGTCCCTATAAAATATTATGGAATAGTAAATTTGGTAGAGCTTTAACAGGTGATGTAATTTATCTCTCTTTATCAGGAGATTTAACTTTTGTAGGAGGAGGAGGATATGAAGGAATGTTAATGATTCCCTTAAGAGGACCCCAAGCATTTAATGGTTACGTTACTGATACGTATAAATTAAAGTTTGGAGTGCATTTAAGTGGCTCTATTAATGCTGGGAAAGCAGTTTATAATGGAAATATCAATGATATAGACATACAAAGTTTAACGAAAACTAGTTATGGGATAGAAGGTGATTATATTTATGGAGGAAGTGCATGGATGAGTCCTGATGAAAAAAATAGAATACGATGGTGGGGCACAAGTAGTGGCCTTGGCCCTGGGATTGGAGGATCAATATATGCTGGACATACAAATAAAATTAGGCAAATATGGAATATACACTGATAAAAAAGCCAAAACCAAAAATTTATGTTTTTGGAATAATATTATTTTTTATTATAGTTTTAGTAATAATAATATTTACGAATAAAAAAGATACTGAATTTTATGAAGAATTCTATGTTGAACAATATTCAGGAACTGTAAAATTTAAATGTAATCTTGATTATGAAAAAAATACTTACATTTTAATTGATAGCATATGGTACGGAATTGGAGGATATAGGCTAAAAGAATATATTGAAATTGGGGATCTTATTATTAAGAATGATTCCAGCCTTAATCTAATTGTTGAAAAAGACAATACTAAAAAAGTATTTATAAAACCATACATTTTTAAAGTTAATAATAAAATAATCCGCCGAAAATTAGAAAATAAAATTAAGGAATAGAAATATAGACCAGCTAACAAGCACTTGTAACGCATTCAACAAAAAGGAAAAACAATAAATTTAATATATGAAAACTTTTTTACTAAAAATATCGCTGTTTCTACTCAGCATTTTACTCCTGACTTCCTCTTTATCTGCCCAGGAAAAAGACAGTATAGATTATAAGAAGCATGTGTTGAAGGCGGGCGTAAATATTTCCCTGGATGATCATTTTGAATCTGGTATTTTATATGAACGGCATTTTTTAAACAAGTCAACCTTTTCGTATGGATTCTTTTTTGGAAGTATTGCAATTTCAGATAATGAGATTTTTAACCCCTATTATTATATTTCAGGAAATACAAGTAAATTAGTTTTTCAGTATAGATACTATGTTTTTCAGACCATGGATGCTTCCCCTGGAGGCTTTTATGTGGGTGGAATAACAAATTTTCAATATTATTATGCAGAAGGTAGCATATTATATTCTACAGCTAATAATTCAACAGAAATAAAATCAGAAACCATAATAGATAGTGGTTACTTAGGAATAGGTCCTTTAATGGGCTACCAGTTCATTCTGTTTAATAAGTTGAGTCTGGATATAAATACCTATTTTCACTATAACCAAAATGTATATCACCTGGAAGAAAAAGACGGTATTCAGACACCATTTACATTGGGAGGAATGTTGACTCTTGGCTATGCATTTGGTTCAGGATAATCAGCAACATGTATTTTATTAATTTGCGAAAAATACAGAAAAAACAATAAATTAAAAACGTAAATATATATTAAAAGACTGATAAGTCAATTGTTACAAACGAGCGCCAGCTGGAGCAGGAGCAGGCAATACAATTTATGCAGGACATACAAATAAAATCAGAAAAATATGGCAAATCCATTTTTAAGAAAAAAAATACTGAAAAAAGATTTATGGTGGATAATATTGTTCGTATTATTAGCCATTGGCATGTTTATACATGGCTTTATAAGCGACTCAAAATTTTTTAAGGAGGTTGTATATCATGTGCATTTTTCTGGAATTGTCCGATATAAGTGTAGACTTGATTATAAGAAGCCAACTTTTTTTTTGGTAGATACAACATGGATTGGTATAACAAATTATGATAAATACATTGAACCGCAAGATTCAGTTCTAAAAAAAGATTCTTCTTATTATTTACATGTACTAAAGAAGGATTCCCTAAATTCTTGGGGAAAATATAAAAAGTTTCATCGTCCACGTGTACATATCGTAAAAAAAGATAGAATTATTAGAGAATTGAACAAACAATTCAATAAAGACGGAAACCAAAAAAATACCCATTAATCAGATATTAAAAAACTATAAATAACAATTATGAAAATATACTCAATCAAAATAACACTAACAGGTTTCTGCCTTTTACTCCTGGCTTGCTCTTTATCTGCCCGGGAGAAAGACAGTATAGATTATAAGAAGCATGTTATCAGAACTAGTATTCCCCTGGACTGGTATGGCAACTTTACTCCAAAAATTGCTTATGAACGGTATCTGGAAAACAAGTCAACACTTGTGTTTAGAGTGAATTTGAACTATTATAACAATTATGAGGTGTTCACAAAAACCGACGATTTTCAGTGTACATATGACGGGATAGAAGTGATGGCGATTATTCAATACAGGTACTATATTTCCAGAATAAAGAAGGTTTTTCCCATGGGATTTTACACAGGAGGCTTAGCCAGTTTTCAATATTTAAAGAAATACAGTGAAACTGTTTTTATTGCGAATTCGTTAGAATCAAATGAAATCCGCAACATAAATAGTGGCTATTTAGGAGTAGGTCCTATAATTGGATATCAATTCAGCTTATTCGATAAAATAAGTATAGATATCAATCTGTTTGGGCTTTATAGCAAAAATGTATTTCGATTTGAAGATCCTGCATTGACTCATAAGCCCTCGGAATTTCTATTGAGCGGATTTCTGTCTGTTGGCTATGCATTTGGTTCAAAAAAATTTTAAGTAAATACAAAAACAAAATTTATCATTACTGTATGAGAAAGACAAACTGGTTTGCAATTGGAATCCTGGGAATAGTTATTATAACAACAGGATTTTACATCGGGCAACAAAAAAACAAGGTCGTAGTAATAGACATAATGAAGGTTTATAAGGAAACAGGAATTGGTGAAGCTGTAAATCAAAAAATACGTACTCAACAGAATAGTTACCAGGCAAAAATGGACACATTAATGCAGGAGTGGCAGGCGGAGCTTAAAACCTTTGAAAAAGAACGAAACAATTTATCTACAAAAGAAATTGAGTCGAGAAAAAAAATGCTGGAAAACAAGCAAACCCAGATTCAGCAGTATGCATCTGTTCAGCAAAAGAAGATAGAAGAAAAAAAACAAAAGTTGTTTCAAAATGAGTTCAGTAAGTTGAACGAGCAAGTGAAAGAATTTGCCCGGGAGAAAAACTATAAATTGGTTGTCGGGGCAAATAATTCCGGGAATGTGCTTTTTGTTGAGGACAAAATAAATGTAACGGATGAGTTTGTTGAATGTCTGAAAAAATAGAGGAATGTTTAAAAGGAAATGTAGCATACTATTGTTGAGCCTGCCCTTTCTTATGTCTGTTGTTCTTGCTTCATGCAAAGACGGTAAAAATAAGAACAATGGCTGGCATCAAATTACTGAGAATGAGGTATCTTACAAAATAAAGGTAATAAAAGCTGATGACCTTTTCCGCTCTAACCGGGATGAGCATTCGCAACATGAGAATTACTTGTATATGAAAATTCTTATGCAAAAGAATGGGCGCTCAATTCTAGAAGCAAGAACTGCCGGAAAATCACGGTCCGAATTTACCAAACTGGTTACTTTCGGATTGAAACCTTATGTCTTTTTAAAAGACAATAAAGACCATATTTATTATCCGGTAGATTATTCAATGGAACGATATTATGAACCTGAACAGTCTACCTCCTTTTTATTTGTCTTCAGTAAGCCCGAACAAAAGCCGGACAAACTTTTTTTCACGATAAAAGAGTTCGGCCTTGGCGCTGGGAGACAGCAGATAGAAATAAGTATTTAATTGATGAATAAACATTACGCATTACAAGATGATTAAAATATGAAGGCCATGTATAAGCAAAAATTTTTTTTCGTTACCGTGTTGACTTTTTTTATTTATTCTTTATCATGCGGGCAAACACAGCCTGAATTTGCCTCTTATGAAGCATTCGGTGGAACACAAATGGTACAAAAAAATACAGGAGATTTTGTGTATAATATTCCCTTGATGAATGTCCCCGGCTCCAATGGCGGATTCCCGGTTCAATTGTCTTATCATGCCGGAATCAAACATCGTCAGGAAGCCTCCTGGGTTGGTTTGGGCTGGACCCTGAATTTAGGCGCCATTAACCGGCAAGTCAATCAATATCCCGATGATGCCAGCGGGGCTTCTTTGGTTACTGAGATTCATAAAGATAGTAAAGTGTATGTTTCACAGCTGGTGGATGAAACTAATATTAATTTTAATAAAAGTTTCGGCGTTCCTTCTATACCTGCATTAGGAACACCTGAATTTAAATACAGGAAAGGACCGACAATTGGTTTTGGACCAGCTCTTTCTACAATGGGTCCTCCCGGAATAAATTATGAGTATGCGGTATTGCAATCTTCCATGAACAATTTGATAGGTGGCGGCAACCAGGCAAACGATTCCGAATATGCAGGAAGCTCCGGGGTCGGTTTTAATTCAACCTCCTTTTTTAGTATGGATAAAGATGATTTAAAAAAAGATGAGATTGAACGTTTAGTTGGATGGAAAAAAATCCTTGGAATACCATATTGGCCTATAATAAAAACTTGTACCCGTTATTTTTTTGACCAGGATACAACAGAAAAAATCTACGGTGCCTTATACCAGGATGAAATGTCTTATGGAATAGATCATAATAAGGTAAGTGACCTCTACCAACATCAGGACCATCAAGAATACTACAAAAACATGGACCCGGTATACCTGGCCAGAGACAATTACATGGTTATGGGGGGCTCTGCCAGTGGGTCTATTGAACCTGTAAGGTTTGATAATCCTTCACTGGTATATCCGATAGCCCATATTTCAAACAATAACAGACCCCATGTAATCACTTATAATATAACCGAACCGCAAACCCAAAAACCGCAATTCATTTACCCGGGAGAACATTCCAATACATACAAATTTCACCTTGAACAAGGCAAGCCTGCTAATATTAATAAGAACATAGTACATCATTATACAACCCAGGATGGGGATGTTGTGAGAAAGATCATTTTTAACAATGTTGATCAGTCACCAAGTATTGATGAAATGGAAGATAGCAGATATGGTTTTGATAAATCAAAGGCAAGACTTTCTAAAGGCAAACATGTTGAGTGGTTCACAAATAGTGAGATAGCAGATTTAACCGCAAGGGAGCATGGGTTTATTAATCATACAGACGATTTTGACCGGTCGGATCAACCGAATGATGGTGTAGGGGGCTTTATGGTAACCACTAAGTCGGGGGTCACTTATCATTATACCATACCTGTCTATGTAAAGAGTAGAATATCGAAGTCTTACACCAGTGACGGAACAGAAAATTCGTCTATAACCTTAAATCATGATTTTGCCAATACCTGGATTTTAACTGCTATCACAGGTCCAGATTTTGTAGACAGGGGAACGATTGGAGTAATAGATGAAGCCGACTATGGACATTATGTTAAATTTGATTATGGTAAGTTTGCAGATGATTTTAAAATAAGACAGCCCTATAACGGTACCTACTATGATCCTTCCAAATTAAATAGCAGGAATTATCAGAAGTTGGTTGTAGAGAAATACTACCTGAATAAAATAGTAACTCCTACTCATGTTGCTCTTTTTGTGAAAGATTACAGAAAAGACGGAAAATCAAAATCATACAAGGATAGCTACAGTGACCTTAGATTTTCTTTATCACTTAAAGAGATCATTCTGCTAAAAAAAGAAGATTTTAATTATTTGAGGAACGATTTAGGATTTAGCTACTCTCATGAAGATTCAGAGCATAATTTACATGAGTTACATATGCATCAGAATGTGTTATTGGCAGATGATATAGAAGATCCTGATCCTGTTTTGCCTTTCCTACATGAGAAACAACTGAAAAGAATAGTTTTTGAAACAGACTATCAGTTATGTCAGAACACCCCAAATTCTTTTGATTTTAGTTATCTTAATGGTAATCCTTCAGCAGGAGACCGTTCGGGAAAACTTACCTTAAAGAAGTTATTTTACTATGGCAGAAACGATGTTTTGACAAAACCGGGTTATAGTTTTTATTACGGGAATAATCCGGACTTTGGAGGGAAGAACTGGGATGGATGGGGTTATTACAGTTATGATGCAAATGATAGAAAAATTAAAGAAGCGGGTAAGGAAGGGACAGTCTGGAATCTGACATCCATTCTTACGCCTTTGCGAAATATGATTTCAATAAAATATGAAAGAGATAAGTATCATGCCATCAATAACCATGAACTGACAGAACCCTGTTATGGGGGAGGCATAAGAGTTTCTGAGATTAGCATGAGCTCTATGGAAGACGGTCAGGATTATTCTGTTATATATAACTATAATAATTCGGGTGTATGTACGCAGGAGCCGTTATATGCCAGATTAAATTCTGATTATGAATTTTATAATCATTTTGAGACACCAGGTCCGGCAATTGTATATGGGAATGTAAGTGAAATACAAAAAGGAAAAAATACAGAAATCCTTTCAAAAAAGAATTATGAATTTGTTACCCCCTCAGAAGACTTTCTTACTGTTTCAGATCATCATCCTAATCCGGACATGAACATCACGGTGACAGAAGACTTTTATGCGAACAACAATTATCATGGAGTTAATTATAACCAGAAATCTTATCTGGCTGTTAATAAGACAGATAAGATAGGGTTGCCTTTAAAAACATCTTCTTTGAATAAATTTAATCAAATACAGAAGGAAATTAATTACCATTACGTTCAAAGTGATGAATTAGGGATAATTACCCAGGGAGCGAATTTGGTTGAGAGTATTTATAGAGAAGACAATATTTACAATAATCGGAAGACTTATAGACTTATAAATACAGTTACTAAAAAACACCCTACTTATTTAAAAAGCATTACCTATCAGCAAGGTGGTACCATAAAACAAAAAGTATATTCTGATCATGATTTTATAACCGGCATTCCACTTACAATTAAAAAGATAGCCCCCAAAGGAGATGTTTACATCACAAAAAAGGTTCCTGCTTATAAAATATATGACGAAATGGGACCCAGGTCTGAGGACTGCAGTAAAAAAAATATGCTTACTCAATTGGCAGCTTCGTATAAATTATTTCAAAGCAATGAAGCAAACGGCTCTCCTAAGGTAATGAATGCAGCTATACAAACCTGGAATAAAGAATGGAAGTATAGGGAAAAGCTTATAAGTCCCGAAAATCATCTTTATACAGATAGTATAAAAGCGGATGTATGGCGTAAGCATAAGCAATTCGCCTGGGTAGGCGAACTTGATGCGGATGGAAGTTATAAGAATTTTAGTTTAATTGATGAATCAGATGTTGCTGTATGGGATAGTTTAAACTCAGAGACAGAAGAATTTGGCAATTGGATAAAAACAAATGAAATAACGAGATATAATCATAATTCAATTCCTTTGGAGTCTAAAGATATCAATGGTAAGTATTCCGCTTCAAGGAAGAACGTAAATAATAGAAAAACTATCGTAAATTCATCCAATGCTTCTTATGAGGAATTTACATATTGTGGTTTTGAAAATGTAGCAGCAGAATCAGATAATAATGGAAATCTTTATTTTGATGGGGAGGTAAAAGTAAATCCCGACTACAACGAGAGAACTACCAGTTTTAAACATACAGGTTCATATTCACTTAAAACCAATCCCGGAGAAAAAGCCGTTGAATATACAATACCTCTTAGTAATAGTGCTTGTGAATATGACTACCCTTATCGCTTAAGCGTGTGGTTTAAACCATTAGATCCATCGGATTTTGATATTCAGGTAAGTTGTCTATATGCTGTTGAAAACAATCATAGTGGTATGAATCAGTTGTATAATGAACAGAAAAACTTTTACCAGGAAGATGTTCAACAGTTTGGTGAATGGTATCTTTTAAATTATACAACAAAAACACCTGATGAGTTGAATTTTAATCTGGAAGATGCATATGTATTCACTGTTTGTATCAATAATAAATCAGATGGAATTATATATTTTGATGATTTTAGGGTACATCCGCTCGATGCAACTGTTGAATCCTATGCTTATGACCATAATTTTGGTAAAGTACAATCTCATTTAGATTATCAGAATATTGCAACAACATATTCCTTCGACAATAGTGGCAGATTAGAAATGATATATAAGGAAACTCCTGTAGGTTTTAAAAAAGGAAAAGAGTTTGACATTTATTATCATGACAAGGGAACAGGTGAGATTTGTTTTATAAAAGAAAACCATAATCAGGGAGGAACAGTAAATGTGCCTCAAGCCTGTTATGCAGGGGTAGAGGTAAAAGCAAACATTATCCCGGATGAAGCTCATTATATCAATCAGGTGTTTTTGGATGGAGTACCTGTTGGAACAGAAAATAATTTTCATTTTACGGCATCAAAGAACCATGAAATAGAAGTTGAGTTTAAAAGAAAAGTTTATGACATTCAGGCAGATCATTCGGACGGCGGCCTTGTCAGTCCTGCCGGCAATCAACAGGTTTATCACGGAGATGATTTGACATTTCGATTCATCCCCGATGTTATTTTAAGCAATACCGGTTCGGACGGGAATAATGAGATACCTGAAGATCTGACCCTGATTGAGAATATGTATGAAGTAAAAAATGTCAAGTTAGACGGGGAGTGGATTGGAGCAAGAAGCAGTTATACTTTTAATAATGTAAAAGAATCTCATGAGGTGTATGTCGAGTTTCAGGACAAAACCTTTACCATCAGTGAAACGCATAATAATGGAGGATCTGTAAGCCCTTCGGGGACCAATACCTATCAATTTGGTATGGGGGTGGAGTATAGTTTTATGCCGGATAATGGTTACAAGGTGATAAATGTGATTGTAGACGGAGATAGCAAGGGAAATATATCTACTTATTCATTTTCGGATTTAATAAGTGACCATAACCTGGATGTAACTTTTGGACTGATTAATTATAATTTAGATGTTACAGGGAATACCGGAGGAAGTGTATCCCTGGCGACTTCAGCTCCTTATCACTATGGAGATGAAGTACAGGTAAACATCAGCACAAACGAAGGATACTACCTGGATAAGATCTTACTGAACGGCAATAGTGTTACACCTGTTAAACCTTTTACTTTTACTGTTGAAAATGATCATGAGGTAGAAGTGGTCTTTAAAAAGAAAAAATATGATATAACAATTGACCATAGCTCCGGCGGCAGCATAAGCCCTTCTGGGAACCAACAGGTTTATCATGGAGAAGATTTGATACTGCAATTTACCCCGGATGTTATTTTAAGCAATACCGGTTCGGGCGGGAATAAT
>CAZWHH010000024.1:0-13207 GCA_964633615.1 uncultured Bacteroidales bacterium
AAGACGAAAAGGATTTTCTTTATGTTGGATTGATTTGTCATTTTATTTTTTAATTAGAATTACAAGAATTAAATGCGGACAATGTATAAATTATTCATCTACTTATTAATAGAACACGGATGACACAGATTATGCGGATTATCGCGGATTAATATTATCTGTGAGTATCCGTTGCATCAGTGTCATCTGCGTTCTATTTTTTATTTATAATCAACGAAATCAATGTGCTTTACGAACTCCACAGAAATCCAATTCAATCTTTTTATTATCCTTTTCAATCGTTCTGAATTCTCTGTGAGCGACAAGAAATGTTACTATATCAGCTTTATCAAATGCTTCTGTATACTCTACCAGGTCAAAGCCCGTTCCTGAATCGCCATTGATGTTCGGTTCAGTAACCAGGTATTCAGCCTTATCAAATTGGGTAATCTTATCAGCTACATACATGGCGGGTGATTCTCTTAAATCATCAATATCCGGTTTAAAAGCAAGCCCCATTAATGCTACTTTCGGCTTACGATTGTTGTTTAGCTGAAACTCCAGTATTTCATTTTTAATACGTTCTACTACCCAATCTGCCTTATAATCATTAATTTTTCGTGCCTGGTGTATAATTTTTGCCTCCTCCGGGAATTCAGAGACGATAAACCATGGGTCTACAGCTATGCAATGTCCTCCAACACCGGTACCCGGCTGCAGAATGTTTACCCTTGGATGTTTGTTTGCCATTTCTATCAACTCCCACACATTAATCCCTGCTTTTTCTGCAATAATTGAAAGTTCATTTGCAAAAGCAATATTCACATCCCGGAAAGAATTTTCCGTCAGTTTACACATTTCAGCGGTTCTGGCTGTGGTGGTATGTAAGTTTGCAGAAACAAAAATGCTGTAAAACCCGGCAGCTTTTTCTGCTGACTGGTCATCCATCCCACCAATAACGCGATCATTATTTTCCAGTTCATAAATTACTTTTCCCGGCATTACTCTTTCCGGACAGTAAGCAATATGAAGTTTCCCTTTTAATTCTGGTCTTTCTTCATAAATAAGCTCTGCCATCTTCTCAGTGGTACCAACGGGTGATGTTGACTCAATGATAAACAGGTCTCCCTCTTTGAGGGCTGGTATAGCAGCACGCGTAGCTCCTTCAACATAAGAAATATCTGGTACATGGTGGTCTTTAAAAGGGGTTGGTACAGCTATAACAAAAACATCCGACTCCTCACAAACAGTTGAAGCCTTCAAAAATCCTTCTTCTACCACCTTTTTTACCAACCCGTCTAATGCCGGTTCAACAATGTGAATTTTGCCTTCATTAATCGTGTTCACTACTTTTTGACTTATATCCACACCAACCACCTGTATTTTATTTGATGCGATTACTGCTGCAGTGGGCAGGCCAATATATCCTAACCCGATCATGGTTACTTTTATGGTTTTTTGTGTCATTTTTTCTGTATTCTAAAAAACTAATCCAAATTATTTAAGTTATTTTTTATCTCCAATCTTTAATTGAATTTTTAATTTTATTCATATTACTTCCCCTTGCCACAATATTTTATGCTCTACCGATCAAACCGTCAAAATTTTTTCTAAATACAGCTCCGCCCCCTCAGTCCCACAATAAAAGCAAGTGCTGATTTGCATCAGGGCGGTAGTTGAAGTATGTGAATCGAATTGCACGAAAATATAAAATTCTATCTGTACTAAATAAGATTTAAAAATAAAATTTGTAATAATATCAAATGGTGTATTGCTGTTCAATTTTATGCGCTGCAAGCTCCTTATGTAGAGCTTTAAGTTTTATTGCATGAAGTAATACTAATAAAATCTCTAAAGGGGAGCGAAGATAATTAATCTGCTATAAAATCAACCTTGTTTTTTCTTAGCTATTCTTATATGCCTCCGGGGAATCAATGACACCCATTATTCACTCTCCCTTCACCTTCTTATAATTCTCCCGGTACTCATCTACCCTGTTTTGCCATTTGTTCTCCCGGATAAACCGGCTGAATGATGAGTCTTTGATTTCACCTGTCTGAATGCGGTTTTTTACATGAATGATGCCCCTGGCAATGCTTTCAGGTTCGGGGTCAACAATTTCTGAAAGTTCGGGGATCACCTGTTCGGGTAAAGCACCTACATTAGTCACCAGCAAAGGCCTCCTCTGAATAAGATACAAATAGGGTATCCCGCTTTGCGAGGCTCTTTTATAGGGTAAAACCCCCATGTCACAATCCACAATATTTTCAATTAACTCATCATAGGGGACAAACAGATTTTTAAAGTCAACATATTCCTCCAAATCATATTCCTTAATTTTCCGGAGAATTTCCTGATCAATATTCTGATGACAATTCCCATAGATTCTGAATTGTATATCCTGATACTTCCACTGATTTACAATTTGGTTAATGGCTTCTATAAGATCATCTATTCCCTTATATTTCCTTATAATGCCAATGTATAAAACAGTAAAACTCTCTTTCTCTTTCCTGGTTTTGTTTTTCCCGAATAATTCTATCTCTTTGTTATAGCAATTCCCATGTCCAATCAGGGTAATTTTATCATCAAATCTCCTGTCAAATAGACTCTTTGTGTAACCGGAAAGCACAACAATATTATCAACCAGTTTAAGTATCTGATACCTGAAAAATCCCAGTTTTTTACTTTCGTGCTCTATATAATTGTGCTTTGTCAGTATTATTTTAAATCTGAAAAGCCGAAACAGACCTAAAATGAAAAAATCAATGAAAGGAATATCAATTGAACTGTAATGAAGAATATCAGGCTTTTTTCTAAAAACATGAAAAATAAGTTCCAGCGAATTAAAAGGATAACTTAAAGCTTTTACAAGTCTTCTCAGTCCATTATTCTTAATTTTATTCGCTAACCTGAAAAAAACAATCTTTTTTTTAACCTTATAGTGCTTTGTATAATATTCAGAAGCATAGCGATTCACTGAAGTAAAATATCGAATATCAAGCTCCTCTTTCTGATCCAGTGACTCAAGAAGCGGATAGTTAAGCTGAGGAGTAAGATCGTTGGGGTCTATAAAAAATACAGTGATCATCTTTTCTTAATAATTAATGTAAGATCAAAACTTTGGGGTTGATTTGAAATACAAACTACGCATTAAAACAGTATTAAAAATCTCCAGTATTCCACTTGTTTTAAACAGTGCAACTAACTTGTAAAAGAAGGGTTTTCTGCTTACAGCAACGCCTTTGAAGAATTCTTTCAGAGAATAGGTCATATCCAGGTTATTCTTTGATTGTATCGGATGAATCCGGTAATAAAAAATTGCCTGTGGTTTAAATTCAAACCCAATATTACCTTTTATTACCATATTGAAAAACAGTCCGTAATCATCTGCTCCCTTGTTTTCCAGATCAGGGAACTTACCAATTTCCTCAAAAACGTGCCGCCTTATAATGTATTGACCCGGTGAAAAAGAGATATTACTTAATAACAATATTCTAAGCTGTCTTATTGAATCGGAATTCTTAAATTTTCTGATCAGCCGTTTTTTCAGATACCTGTATTCCCTGCTGCCATCCTCAAGAATCAGGCGAATGTTACTCAAAACAAAATCTTTCGCCGACTGTAACATGTTTTCATAAAAATCAGGGTTGATAAAATCATCCTGGTCAATGAAATGAAGGTATTCTGCCTTAGTATATTCAACCGCCCGGTTTCTTGAATAAGCCTGGCCCCGGTTTGTATCATTGGTTAAAATTAACAACTTGTCAATCAAACCGTTCTTTTTAAAAAGTTCTCTTACAGGTTCTTCTATTTTATCCAACGGGTAATCATTTACTACAATAATTTTTTCTAAAAAAGAATCATCCGATTGAAAATTCAAAGTTATCTTCTGCAATAAATTTTTGAATTGATGAAACCTGTCTTCAGACAATACTTTATAAACAGGTATGATTATGGCTATATCATGCATGCGTTTAGCACTTAAGTAATGATAAAATCTTTTTGTATTGTTCTTCTCTTTTAAATCGGGAAATATCTACATTTTTGTAAAAATCATATCCTTTATATTCAGGTAATTTTAATAATTTATCCCTGATTTCATCCGGCTTTTCAATATCAATACCCATACCGATGCCATTATTTTCAATGATTCTTCTGGCTTCCATATTTTTAGGGGAAAGACAAACAACAGGTTTTTTAACAGCAATATATTCAAAAAGCTTTCCTGTAATTACTTCATCACTATTCCCGGGGTCTGAATGTACAATTAACAAAAAATCCATCTGTCCCATTTTTCTGAGTGCTTCGCTATGGCTTACGGAGCGATAAAAATGCAAACCCGGATATTCATATATTTCATCATTGTCATTATCAAGCTGACCGTATACCATTAATTCAATCCGGCTGTTAATCTCCGGATCTTTAAACAATTCAAACAATTTTGAAGCATCCCTGATTGAGTCTTTTTTTGTACTCAAAACACCAAAATATCCCAGGTGAATCTTATCATGGTCTTCCCTTTCCTTTGTTTGAATTTCTTTGTGAAACCCATTCATCACAAGAGATGATTTTGCTTCAAGGTTCAGTTTAAAAGTTTTTTCAGCCTTGTCTTTAATAGGTTGAGAAATGTAAATAAAATAATCGCACCTTGCCAGGGCTTTCTTCTCTTTTCTTCTGGAAATAAATTGATTAACGAAATATTTCTTACTGAAAATGGAAGTGGTATTCCAACTGTCGCGATAATCTATTATAAGATTCAAATCATCCCCAAAGTATTTTTTTAGTTTGCTGCCCGGCAATTGCATGCTATGGGGAGGTGAAGAAACCATTATGTTTTTAATATCATGGGTTTGAATAATTTTCTTTGCCTTTTTATAATAACTTTTTGTTACGAAGATCCCGGTATCCGGTATAATAAAATCCAGAATAAAATCTTTAAGTTTATCTTTGAATCTGTTTACAAGTGTCTTTTTTTTATTATCCAAATTCCCCTGAGTGGCTTTTTTAATTCTTTGCTGAAAATTCTCTTTCCATTTATCTTCCACGTAATCAACATGAATTTTATTTAATAGATAGTCATATCCAAAAGTTCCAAAATCTTTACCTGTGGAAGTCAACACATAAACTTCCCTGCCATGATTCAAAAGAAATTCAGCAAGTGTCAAAACCCGAATGACACCGCCAAAAGTTGGATAATAGGGAATAAAATCCCTGCAGATAATTAATATCTTATTATTTTTCATTGGTGAGCAGTCATGATTTTGTCAGATTATCGGCAATAATTTTAGCCGAATCGCCTTCCCCGTAAAGATTTCCTGAGTGAGTAAATTTCTTTTTGATCAGGGTATGGAATGCATCAATAATTTTGTTTTTATCAGCACCCACCACAAGATTCACATTATTCTCCTTTAATTCTGTCCATTCTGTTTCATCCCTCAGGGTGATGCAATATTTATGAAAGAAATAGGCTTCTTTTTGTACTCCTCCGCTATCAGTCATTACCAATTCACAATGATCCAGTAAATAAAGCATTTCAAGATATCCAACCGAAGGGATAATGTGAATATTCTCTTTGGCGGAGAAATTCATCCCGTAATCTTCAAGTTTTTTACGACTCCGGGGGTGCAACGGGATAACCACCGGAAGCTCCTTTGCAATTTGCTTCAAAGCGTCAAATATAGACTGCAGTCTGCTTTTATCATCAGTATTTTCAGCTCTGTGTATTGTTGAGAGGACAAAATCTTCAGGCAAATCAAAAGCGGGCCTGACAGCATATTCCCTGAAATAATCCGATGCATCCTTCATCACATCACCTGTTTTTATAATTCCGGCCGGAAAATGATCAAAACCTTCATTTTTCAGATTATTCATTGCAGTATCTGTCGGACAAAATAACAAATCACTGATTCTGTCTGTCAAAATTCTGTTAATCTCTTCAGGCATGCGATTATTAAACGATCTTAATCCTGCCTCGACATGAGCCACATTTATATGTAACTTTTTAGCAGCCAACGCGCCTGCCAGGGTGCTGTTCGTATCTCCGTAGACAATAACCTGGTAAGGATCATGCTCCAGCAATACTTTCTCAATTTGTTCAATCATCCTTCCTGTCATTGCCCCATGAGACAAACTTTTAATCCCCAGATTATAATCAGGTTCCGGGATCTTCATTTGTTCAAAAAACACTTCACTCATGTTCTTATCAAAATGCTGACCTGTATGAACAATTATCTCTTCAACATTTTGATTTTTCCTCAATTCCTTGCTAACAACAGAAGCTTTTATAAACTGGGGTCTGGCCCCTACAATGGTTACGATCTTCATATTATTTTCCGGATTTTTTACCTAACACATGGTATATTCTTCTTCCTATAGACCTGGCTCCCCTTTTAGCAAAATCATACAGTCGATAGGCTTTGTTAAAATTTTGCAGCTTGTTTACTTCTTTTGAAATATAACCGGCTCCTTTCTCAGCAATCATCTTATCAAATTCCTTCAGCATCATTTCATACAATTTAATATCCCCTCTGTTGAGTTCCATTATAAGTTCTATCTCTTCCCGGTTTAGTCCTTCTTTAGTAATTAATCTCGCCTTAGACTTATTTCTTCTGGCATACACAGGATATCCCCAATTAAAAATCTCCTTTAATAAAATCAATGATTCATCAAATCTTTCTAAAAAGCCTACAAATGAAAAATGTTTGTGAATATTTTCAAGCGCTTTTTCGAGCATCAGTTCCTCCCGGTCATCAATCCCGCTGATGTTTCTTATCTGACCATTATGCATATTGGGACCTTTACTATTCTCTATAAACTTTTTAAAGCTTCCGCCGGGACTGTGAATCTCTTCATATCTGGGATGATCTTCCAATCCCCCCATATAATTGTAAAAGGAGACTATACGATTTATTGGTTTACGTAAAAAAGTAAAATAGGTAGATGGGCCTACAAGGTATTTATGCATTCCGTACCCTAAATGTCCCTTAAGCAATTTAATTTTCTTCCTCTCTTCTTCAGGCAAATTGATAAACTTCTCTGTATTGCTGCTATCAATAGTATATACCTCATCAGACTCATAAAATCTGTCCAGTAGATCTCTTAAGGTGGACCCTCCGTTCTTTACTAAATGTAGAAAAATTACATTTTTTTGTTCATCCATTTCCTGTCTGCTCTAATATTTCAGTAATTCTATAATTTTATAATAACTTTTCTCATAACCGCTCCAATAAACATCTCCAAAACTGGAATTATGCCATAAGAGAACAAATTTTCCACGATATCGTTTCACCTGATCAATCAGAGGCTTAACCCTTTCAATTGCCTCATAATTATCCATCTGAAGATGCTGAAAAAGAGTTCCTTCCATAACGATCAGGGGTCTTTCATACAGGTCTAATTCAACTTTTCGGATAAAATCAAAAACCGGATATTCGTGGCAGGTACCACACCGGAAACCAGGGTAGTCAGCATAACCCAGGGTACTGTCTGTTTTTATACCGTTTTCAGCCCAAATATTCCATGTTTCCGGTACCTTAAACCGGAGGAAGTGCTGGCGCCCTTCAGTAATTTCTTTGCCAAGAGATTCTTCAAGTCTTTTCTTCTCTTTTCCCCATCTTTTTGAATTTAAATAAGACTGATAACCAGGATGGAATCCAATTATATGTCCCCTGTCATTTATTTTTTTAATTGCTTTCTGAAACAGGGAAGAATTTAAATAATATTGCGGCCCATCAGGATCAGCCATAAAATAAAACCGTGACTTGACCCCGAGCTTTTCACTTTGATCCATCAGCAGATCAAAAGTATCATAAGGATTTCTTATAAACTGATTGTTAAATCTCCGGTAAAATGATCTGAAATCAAATCTCTTCACAATATCCCCTACGAACTGGCGAAAACCCTCAAATGGTTTGGATAACCAATCCACATCATGAGTCAGAACCGGTTCAAAATGCCGTTTTTTTCGCTTGCCTTTATATCCTTCATGAGTCAATATATTCCAGATAAACTCAACATATTCATCGACAATTGGGCGGTTTAAAAAATTAAATTTATAAGCTACCGATTCATGGGCCGGAAAACGGCTGTGTTCATCTCTTTCGGTATTAACATATTCTTCCCACCTGGTTAACATGAAAAATGCAGAAGCAAAGATATCGACGCCAACATATATTTTCTCATCAGTTATCTGAAATTGATTATCACCAAACAGTCCGGTAATCGCTTTTTCAGAAAAGGGAGTATCCAGCTCAATAATCTCTGCAGGTATATTTTCTTTCAGTAAATAAGATCCCTCCTGAAAAACTGAACTCCTGAAGCCATTATTAATTTCGATGTATCTTTTATTATCAGGTAATATGATAAGGTGGTTTGTTGCTTCTTCTGAAGTTTCAATATTGTAATCAAGGCCCAAAAAAGTATTAAAAAGAACTCTGACAATGTACTTTCGTTCTTTTACAAATGAATCAGAAGGAACAATGATCCTTAGTTTATCCATAATTAATTTCTCAGTAAAGATGCTATCTTTCTGATTTTAGAACGTTTGTCTTTATATATTGTGAAATAAGGGATTTGTATGGCACCAAAAGAACTGAAAAATCTTTCTACAGGTTTCAGCATACTCCCTTCAAAATCAAATTTACTGACAAATTCAGATGAAAATTTTATCGCTTCCCAAAGCAATAAGCTCGATGCACCACTGTTGCGTAGTTCAGGATCAGCTCCTCCTAACAAATAATAAACTTTTCGCTTATCCCAGACAATATAAATAGCAGAATGCACACGACTTTGTTCATCTCTGGCTACAAGCATTTTTCGGCATTCATGCTTTTCACAGGCCTTATCAAGTCTTTGCAACAAATGATATGAATGCGGAATATTTTGTTCCTGTCTGTTAAAAGTCAATTGGTTAATCTTAAAAAACAGTTCAAGATTATCAGTTTTTTCCACAGTCACTATTTTTTCAGCCTTTCTGATATCCCCCCGAATATTGTCCTTTAAGCCATTCCAAATTACTTCTGTGTTTTTTAAATCTTCTATTATATAAGTGTACCGGGTGGTCTCCTGAAAATTTTTCCAATAAAAAGCCAGCCAATTAGTGATTTCAGGGCTAAAGCGTTGGTGAAAAAATTTAAAATCAGGAAGTTGATCAATTAATTGATTCATAACTTTTTTTTCATAGGAAAGGCGTTTCGTGTACTTTTGTTTTTCTGGATATACGATAAAAGGTCCTAAAGTTTGAGTCAGAGGGGGCATTTCCAGATGCTTTTTTCTTTTTGGGTTGATGTAATAAGGCATGGAAGCTACAATATTTCCCCCTTTCTCAACCAAAGCCACATTCCAGTTATCTTCTCCACAAACGGCATCAAGCCACCAGTCGGTAGAAAAGACGGGTATTGACTCCTGATTTCCACAAAAGTTTCTGTATAATTCTTTATTATCCATATTCTTTAATTGCCCTTTTTAAATTTTCTTTGACGACGTCGGGTAAAGAATCAAATTTACTTCGCACCTCAAATTTCTGAATATTCTTTGACTTTCTCTTAATTGTGCATCCCCGTTTTCTTAAAAATAATTCAACTGATTCCAGTTCATCAACAGGATTTCTGCATAACTCCTCATAGCTCACCCGCATTAAACGATCATTCCCAATATGCTCCATGTCTTCTTTTATATTTTTCTGAAGAGAAAATATCTGTGCGGCTATTTGACGATATATATCTTTTTCTAAGATTTTATCTATCTCTTTGGGCATCACAGAGACCCATTTTTCATGATCGTCTGATAATTTTTGACGCATCTCCCATATTGAAGCAGCATTATCAAATGGATTACGGTAGACTTCAATAAACAATGCATCAGGAAAAATTGCATTCATGGCCCTGATTCGAACACCATGCTTCACGTTTTTATTAATAAAGGGAGCCCTGACAAGTTTTTCGATGTGCCTGATCAACTGATAAATAACCTTTCTTTCCCCGGAAGATAAATGGTTTTCATCCACATAATTAAATCCTTCTCTATATTCCGTAGGAAACCACCTGTTCCATATTTCTCCTGCTTCTGAGGGAGAAAATAGACCATGTGGCCTTCCAAAGTTGCTTTCGAAAGAATTGTTTTCGCTGTCAAAATTCTTTTTTGTAAAATAAGATGCCAAAAAAGGAATGGTATTATAACTTGCGGCATACTCACTAAAATAGGAAAAATAGTACTTTTGAGTAAGCAGCTGATAAAGCAGTGTGGTGCCGGACCTAGGTGGCCCAATTACAAATACCGGTGGGTATTGCAATGACTTGTCAGAAAAAAGCAAAAACTTTTTTTCTAATCCGGCAAGGAAAAAGCGGAATCCTTTTGAAATAAGATTATTACTTACTTTCTTTTTCATTATAAGGTTCGAGCTTTTTTATAATTTTAGCAGGATTTCCACCAATCAAAATATCTTTTTCCGTGAATGATTTAGTAACAACTGCTCCTGCAGCTACAACCACATGATCTCCTAACTCAACTCCCGGCAAAATTACGGCATTTGTTGCTATCCAGCAATTATTTCCTATTTTAATGGGTTTCTCATTCTGATAAGAAAAATAATCATTCAGATCATGATTCATGGATATGATTGATACTCTGGGACCTACCCACACATTGTCCCCGAATTCAATTCCGTTTCTGCCATCTAAATAACAACCGATAGACATTCCGGGGTTCCTGTTGCCTTTATGAATTTTTTCAGGTTTTATAATCTGTGTGGTCCAGTGTACAGGCCATGGAACATTCTTATTAATTCTGAAAAAATGCTGAAATACCCAATAAGGCATTAGTCTCCGGGCTCCTAAACTAGTTGTAATTTCTTTGCCATAATATTTGGCAATCCGTTTACTTAAAAAATATTTAATTAGTTTTTTCATAAAGAGTTATTATCAGAAAAACAGAGATTATATTCCTATCACCAGTCTGATTAATATCAATAAAGAAACAGGTATCAGAAAAAAGACAATTATAGTTTTCGTGATAACAAACCATTTAACTTTTACCTGCCTTAATAAATAATAATTAAAACCAACCCAAAAAATTAAATTCATAATAGAATAAATCAGAATCACTTTCAAAGGAAAATCGGCAAACAAAGCAACCCCTACCAACAAAGGAAATATTCTGAATATCAACAGTAAGGCATTTACTATCAAAGACTTCTCCTGTTTCTCCAGTACACTAAACAAACGTGAGATTGGCGAAGAAGAAAAGTTAAAAAGCATCCAAATGCTGAGTAATTGTGCATAACGACCGGCATCAAACCATTCTTCCCCAAAGACAAAAGCAAACAAATGATCTCCAAATGCCATTAGAATGCCCATGGGGAGGACTCCTATCAATAACAGATTCTTAAATAATTTAAAAGTTAAGTCCCTCAGCTTTTCTGGTTCTTCACGTAACGTTGAGGCTTGCTGGTAATAAACGTTGGCTATCGACTGACCTAAAACCTGGATAGGCATGCTCAAAATTCTATGGGCTAAAACATATAATCCAACAATAGTTTCAGCAAAAAAACCTGAGAGAATAAATACCGGAACCTGCAAAGAAAAAGAGTTCAAAAGAGAAGAGGGCATAGTAAATTTTGGAAATTTCTGGTATCGCCTTGCAAGATATTTCATCTTATCTAACGAGATCGACTTAAATAAATCCTTGTTTTTTCTAACAGTTCTGGTAATCAGAAGGCCTGTACCTACAGCCGATCCCAAAGCTACACTGCCAATCAAACCCATACTTCCCATCTTTAAAATTCCTCCGCCAATCTGTCCGCCCGAAGATGTGATTCTTACTCCTACTTTAGAGCTTGCAATAGGCTTATAGTCTTTATTTCGATTTAACCAGAAACTTAGTCCATCATAAACGGCTCTGAAGAATACAACCAAAGGAACAAGATAGAGCCATTTTCCTATGGATTTATTATTAACTAATTGAGAGACAGGATCATTAAATATGATAAATACAATAAGCAGAAATCCCGCTGAAATAAAACTTGCCAGAATAGAAAGAAAAGTCAAGTTAACTCCTTCTTGTTGAGTCTTTGGCAACATGATTCCTTTATTATAGCCCCAGGCTGCCATGACAACAAACACGCTAACAAAACTATTGAACAAACCCAACAATCCAAAATCAGCAGGTGAATAAAGCCGTGTAAGAATGGGAGAAATAAGGATGGGTATAAATTGTGCAAACCCTGTTCCACCGGCTAATATAGCAGAGTTTTTAAAAAATTCTGATTTCTTTAAACTGCTTATTTGTTCTTTAATATGAGTAAACAAAGCAAACTATTAGTAAAAAAAATTAAGTTATACTGTCCTGATCTGCTCCAGCAAATCTCTAATTAATACCCGGGCATTATATTTATCTCTAACGTTCAAACAGCCCTCCTTCAATAGTTTTAGCCTATTTCTGTTGTGGTATAATCTTTTGATTTCCTGTGCAAGATGATGCGGGGTGTTTTCCCTTAAAATAATTCCGTTCCTCTGATCATCAATCACCAGGTGGTTATATTTCCAGTCCGATGTAATAGTTGGTACCCCGCTGATAAATCCATCGAGAATTATTCCTGACATTCCTTCCCCTTCATAATAAGTGGGAAAAACAATGAGGTGATACTGAGCTATCACCCTATAGAAAGAAGGGTCATCAGGTTTTAATATTCCTTTAAAATTTATACCCTCCATATTCCCGGTATAGGAAAGCAATTTGTTCTTATACTTTCTCTTAATGGGTCCATAAACATCCAGAACAATGTTCAGTCCCTGGTTTCTTAATTGTTTTATTGCATCAATCGCAAGTTCAATTCCTTTCTCTTTGATTACCCGGGATAAAAATAAACACCGGAAGGGATTATTATTCTCGATAGAATTCTCTGGTATTTCCAGAGGAAAATTCCTGAAATTTGATAAAGTATGCACGTTTCTTAATCCAAAACTCATCAGATCATAATACATCTGTTCCGTTTCGACATAAATTCCATTCAGTTTAGAAAGTCCCTGACCAATTCTTTTGTTTTTAACGGCCATTTTATAAAGCCATCCTCCAATCACAATGTAATAAATCCTGCAGTTATATTTCCTTGCAAGAAAATTATAAAAAGGCAGTAAGAAACGTAACCCCAACTTGCCGGGAAGAATAAAGATGATTTTCTGCTCCTTAAACAAACGGAATATAGATATAAGAATTCGTAAAGGTCTGGCCT
>CAZWHH010000025.1:0-8581 GCA_964633615.1 uncultured Bacteroidales bacterium
ATATTCCCACGATTCTTTTCTTCAAAGATGGAGAATTAAAGGATAAACAAGTAGGAGCAGTTCCCAAGAATACACTCACGACCAAGCTGGAAGCATTGCTTTAGTTATTACGAATAAGAGCTAAAAAAGGTAAAATATCCCTTTAATTTCATGGGGGCATTTTTTATTGTTTGTATATATTAAGTGCTTCTTTCAGAGTACAAGGTTCTTTTTCTACCGTGAATATTTTTATGCCAGCTGCTTCCAGTGTTGCCTTGGCTTTAGGACCTACATGGCCGGTAATAAGCACATCGGTTTTTAAATTTGCCGCTTTTTGTGCCGCGTTAATACCGGCACCATGTGAAGCATTCACATTTTCGTTATCATACCATGTGGTTTCTCCTGAGGTATTATTGTATAGTAAAAATCCACTGGCTCTTCCAAACCGCGGATCTAATTCAGCAGACCATTCCTTACCTTTTGTTGTAAATAGAATTTTCATAGTGAGCGTATTTTAGAAAAAAGTCCGGTATTGATATCCGGACTTTTGATTATACTAAGTTATTTTATGTTTTTTCAGCACCATTGTATCCCCATTTTAAATAGATAGAGCCCCATGTAAAACCCGCACCAAATGTTGCAAGGATCAGATTGTCTCCTTTTTTGAGTTTTTCTTCCCATTCCCAGAGACAAAGGGGGAGTGTCGCGGCAGTTGTATTTCCGTAGCGTTGAATATTGATCATTACCTGCTCCCTTTTAATACCCATTCTGCGGGCTGTTGCTTCAATGATTCTCATGTTAGCCTGGTGTGGTACCAACCATGCCAATTCTTTAGGGGCAATGTTGTTTTTCTTCATGATTTCGACAGAAACGTCAGCCATATTTGCTACAGCTGCTTTAAAAACAGCCTGGCCTTCCTGGTGGATAAAATGTTCTCTTGCATCCACTGTTTCATGGGAGGCTGGTTTGACAGACCCTCCTGCCTTTTGATGTAAATGTTTCCTGCCAGAGCCATCTACCTGCATAATTTCGTCTAATATCCCATGATTTTCTTCAGTAGGTTCAAGAAGAACAGCACCTGCTCCATCACCGAAGATAGGGCAAGTAGATCTGTCCTGGTAATCTACAATAGAGGACATTTTTTCTGAGCCAACTACAACGATTTTTGTATAACGTCCTGATTCAATGAATTTGGATGCGGTGGAAAGGGCGTAAAGAAAACCAGAACACCCTGCATTCAGATCAAAGCTGAAAGCATTTTTTATGCCTGCCTTGTCACTGATTATATTGGCGGTAGCAGGGAACTGCATATCCGGGGTAACTGTGGCATTTATCAGCAGGTCAATATCATCCGGAGAGGTTTTTGTTTTTTTCAGTAATTCATTGACAGCCTTATAACCTAAATCCGAGGATCCTTTTCCTTTTTTATTGAGAATTCTGCGTTCTTTGATTCCAATCCTTGTCATTATCCACTCATCGGAGGTATCAACCATTTGACTGAGCTCATCGTTAGTTAATCGGTATTCGGGGACGTAAGCGCCTATTCCTGTGATTGTTGCATTTATTTTGCTCATTGAAATGCCCTTTTAATTTTCTCGGAGAGATTGGCTTCTATCACCTGTTTGGTATGTAGTATCATATTTTTTATGGCAATATCATTGGAAATACCATGTCCAATGATAATGTTCCCATTTACCCCCAGTAAAGGAGTTCCCCCGATGTTTTCAAAATTAAATCTTTCAAAAAAATCGTCCTGGACTCCTCTTTTACGTATAATTTTGTAAAATGCCTCAGCTTCTTTAAGAATAATATTTCCTACAAATCCATCACAAACTAACACATCGGTTTTGGCATCAAAAATTTCATTTGCTTCAATATTACCGATAAAGTTAAATCGCTTTGTACCGTTCATTAGATCATAAGCTGATTTAACCACGAGGTTTCCTTTTTCTTTTTCAGCTCCTATATTTAGAAGAGCGACCCTTGGATTTTTTTTATTATATACCTGGCTGGCATAGATGGATCCGATCAGGCCATACTGGAATAAGACATCGGGCTTACAATCCGGATTAATTCCAACATCCAGAATTATGGTAAAATCACCGTTGGGCTGAGGGAGGGATGCAGTGATAACTGGGCGGATAATCCCTGGCAGGGATTTGATTGTATACATGGCACCAACCATCATTGCTCCAGTGTTGCCCGCGCTTGCAAAACCATCCAGTTCATTCTTTTCCAGTAATGAAAAACCCAGTCTAATACTTGATGCTTGCTTGGTGGTAAAAGCTTTAGCCGGATTTTCACCATTTTTTATGACTTCGTCTGAATGAATAATTTGAAAATGATCTGTCGGGCATTGTTTGTCAGACAGTATCTTTTTAATATGATCTTCATTCCCGATCAAAACCAGTTGGGCGCTGGAATTGAGTTGTTTATGAGCTAAAATTGCTCCCGAAACAGTTACGTCAGGAGCAAAATCACCACCCATAATATCTACACCAATCCTCATCTTTCAGTCTTTGCTTTTTAACCTTCTATTTCTTTTTCAATGGCCATTTGCCCCCTGTAAAAGCCACATTCCGGACATACTCTGTGGTAGATATGGGTTGAGCCACAGTTATCACAGGTTACCATTTTGGGTGTAGTCCCTTTAATATTAGTTCTTCTCTTGTCTCTTCTTTGCTTTGATGTTTTTCTTTTTGGATGTGCCATTTTTCAATTAATTAATTGCGTTTAACAAATAAATTTTTCAGCTTATCCCATCTGGGATCTGTCTTATCGCTATCTTCTGTGTCTTTATATTGTTCTATTAATTCTATCATATCCTGGTTGCAAGTACTGTTCCCATTTTTATCATTAGGGTGTATCCGCTTTAAGGGAAGCATAAGATGGATGCTTTCATAAAAATATTGAGCTAAGTTTATATCGGGTTCATCAGAAAGCACGATAATTACATCTTCTCTATCAGCAGTGCCTTCATGCTTCACGTATAATTTTCCGTTAAAGTCAATTTGAAAGTCAAAAAAATCAAGACATCTGTCACACTGCATTCTTACCGTTCCGGTTATAGAAATGTCCAGAGTGATGACTCTTGATTCTTTGGCCAGATCCACTGTTACCTCAAGCTTTCCTGATTCAATTTCAGACTTTTCAAATGACTCAAAGAACTTATCATCAATGCTGAACTGGTATTGGTAATTTCCTAATGCCAGCTCCTTATGATCGATCCTATATTTATTCAAGTACTCCACACTCAATCTCCAAAATATTCGTGCAAAAGTATAAATTAAAATTTGAATGAAAAAGAAAAAAAAATCAATATTTCATGATTTTAATTGAATTAAGTATCTTCTTTGTTTTAATTCTCAATATCTTTGCATTGTTTAGATGAAAATATACAGCTTGATTTTTATTTACAAACGATTGATTTATGGGGAAGAAATTTTTTTTGTTTTTGGGGATCTTTTTTATTCTTGTCTGGAACGTAAGATCACAGGACACCCTTACTTTTATGCATTACAATTTACTTTATTATGGGAAAAACACAAGTTTTTGTGATCAATCCAATAACAATATCAATGAAAAGAATGAGAATCTTTCCACCATAATTCAATTTATGCAACCAGATATTTTTTCTGTAAATGAACTGGACGGTGATGGCTCTACCCCGGTAACAGATGACGCTGGTTATTTATTAAACAATGCGCTGAATGAAGGAGAGATTGATTTTTACAGGAAAGTTCCTTTTGAAAGTGCTTATCTTGCAAACACCTTGTATTATAATTATAAAAAGGTGAGATTTTATTCTTATGATCCGATATATATTTATACGGGCAGAGAAAAGATTTTTAATTGTTATACATTTTATCATTATTCACAGGACCTGGCCACGGGAGATACTGTTTTTTTTAAATATTTTGTGGCTCATTTAAAGGCAGGTTCCGGGTATGCTATGGAAAGGAAAGATGAGGTGGAAGTTTTTATGAATTATATTCAGCATGAAATTTCTGAACCGGGAAACTATATTTTAACAGCAGACTTGAATGTATACTATTCAGATGAGCCGGCATTTCAGAAATTGATTAATCCCGGTGATTCGGTTTATCGGTTTAACGACCCGGTGAATGTTACGGGAAACTGGCATGATAATAGCCACTTTAATGATTATCATACCCAATCTACACATGAATACGGAGAATGTTTCTCTTATGGAGGGATGGATGATCGTTTTGATTTTATTCTCACTTCTGATTATATAATGCAAGGGACACATGGGATGAGTTATGTCCCGGGTAGTTACAGAACTGTTGGGCAGGATGGTTCATCCTTTAACTCATCACTAAACCTGGAAGGCAATGGGAATGTCCCTGATTCAATAGCAGAAGCTCTGTATAATTTTTCCGATCACTTACCCGTTCGTTTGCGAATCAGGTTTGATCAGAATCCGGGAAATGAATTGGGGGTGGATAAGGTTTTTTATGAACCTCAACAGCCCGGCTCTGAGGATAGTGTAAAAGTATATGCCAATGTGCTGGATACAGAGGATCAATTGGAATTTATAAAATTAAAATGGGGTGTCAATTCCGGAACTTATACCGACAGTTCATTTATAGAACTGAAGGGAAATTATTATACAGGGGTGATTCCTGCTTATGATAAGGGAGAGGATGTATATTTTAAGGTATTTGGAGTAGATGAGAACAAGGAAGAGATTATTGCTTCCGATGAATATCATTATGAAGTTCAACTTGTCAGTAATATAACAGCAGCGAAGGAGAAAAATATTGATATTAACATAAATACTTTGGTTCAGCAACATTTAAAGATAGAGGTTCAGGATTTCCCCTATGGAATGGTTTTGTTGAATATTTGGACTTTGGATGGCAGGTTAATTATGCAAAAAGACATCACATTACATCAGCACATACAGGTGAATGTACCCTTTGATTACCCTGCAGGGAATTATTTGTATGAGATGAACTATAGGGGTAAAACGTTAAAATCCGGAATATTTTATAAGAAATAGATATTATGAGAGACAGATATCTGTTATTAATTTTTCTTTTCAGTTTATTGCCACTTCAGTTTTGGGGTCAGTATTTTACATGGGGCAATGACCCGGCAAGCATCAAATGGTTTCAAATAAAAACCCATCAGTTTCAAATAATTTTTCCTGAGAATTATAAAGAGCAGGCTAATTATACAGCCAATTTACTGAGTTATTTCTATGAACGAGTGAATGAGGACCTGGAAGCAGAACCCCGGAAAATTTCTGTGATCATCCATAATAAATCTGTTTCTTCCAATGGTTTTGTTGCCCCTGCTCCCGACAGGGTGGAGCTTTTTACAACGCCCCCGCAAAACAATAATGTGACCCCGTGGCTTGAACATCTTTGCATTCATGAGTTAAGGCACGTGGTGCAGGTTAGCAAATTGAGGCAGGGAATTACTAAAATATTTAGTTACTTATTGGGAGAACAAGCCCTTGCAGGAGCAGCAGCGATGATTCCAATGTGGTATCTTGAGGGCGATGCCGTGCTTTCTGAAACAAAGTGGACTCCCGGTGGCAGAGGGACATTGCCCTCATTTTCCAAAGAATTTAGGGCTCATTTCCTTGATTCTTTAGAAGATTACTCCTATGATAAAATGTTAATGGGATCTTATAAAAATTATACACCGGATCATTACCGGTTGGGATATCAGATGGTTTCTTATGCACAAAATGAATTCGGGGAAGATATTGCAAAGGATCTGGAAAATTTTGTTGCAAAAAATAGTTTTATGGTTTTTCCTTTTCCGGCAGGGATGAAAAAATTAATTAATATGTATCCTTCTTCTTTTTACAAGGAGGCTTTTTCTTATTATGATTCATTGTGGACCTCATCATATGATACAATAGAATTGAATAAAGAGGGACCCCTGACAAAAAAAACCGAAGAATACACCAGTTATAGCTCCCTGCAATATTATAATGATACTACGATACTGGCTTTAAGGAAAAACCTGAGTCAATTGCCCGCATTTGTTAAAATTACACCTTCTTCTGAAAAGAAAGTCTTTATTCCGGGTAAAATGACCAGCGAGCAGTTTTCCTATGCCAATCAAAAAATTGTATGGTCAGAAAAGAAACCTGATATACGCTGGAGCAACAGGAGTTATTCAATAATTAAAGTACTGGACCTTAAAACAGGAAATGCCAGAAAACTGACTTCGAAGACACGGTTTTTTGCACCCACATTAACTGAAAACGGAAAAATTGCTGCTGTAAAGATTTCTGAAACTGACTCTTATGCTTTGGTTCTCATTGATGCAAAATCGGGAAAAGTCTTAAAAGAATATTTATCGCCAAATCATTATTTCATACAGAATCCCGTGTGGAGTAAGGATAATCAGTCGGTTTTTGTAATCGGGCTTGCGGAGAAAGGAAAAACTGTATATCAGTTTGATCTTTTAACGGAGGAATGGGAACAAATGTTGCCGGCAACAAACTGTGATATTCAGGATCTTTCCTTATCCGGGAATTATTTATATTTTCACGCCACCTATTCAGGACTGGATAATATTTATGCAAAAGATTTGCGAACAGATTCAGTTTATAAAATTACCAATGCACGATATGGTGCAATGTATTCAGATATTTATAATGAGGATCACATGGTTTATTCTAATTATACAGCCAAGGGGTATCAGGTTTATCAAAAAGATCTGTCAAAAAAGGTGGGGGCCCCGGTTGATGTTAATAATATTAAGGATACGAATGCTTTTCTGCATAGTGAACTTCCTGATAAAGAAGAAATTGTTTCAAGGAAATATTCTATGAAAAGATACAGGAGGTGGAAGCATATTTTTAATTTTCATAGTTGGGCTCCTTTTTATGCAGACTATAACATATCGAGGCAAAGCATATCCAAAATTGCTCCGGGAGTTCTTTTGTTATCTCAGAATGATCTGAGTACAGCTCTTTCTACGTTTGGTTATTCATACGAGTCAGGCCAACATCAATTCCATTCCCAATTTCATTATTCGGGCTGGTATCCGAAATTTTCCATAAAAACGAATTACGGGGGAGATCCTGGGATTTTTAAACCCTCATCTGTCAGCCGTTTCCCTCAGGAGTTAAATTCTTATTATGATGTACAACTGGATGTTTCTGTCCCTTTATCTTTACAGGGAAACAAATATAATGTAAAGCTAATCCCTTCATTATCATTTGATTTCAAGCGAAATTTTTATTATAATTCTATAAATGAGACATATGAAGAGGGATTGCGTTTAATTGATTATAATTTGTTTTTTTATGGACTGCAGAGAATGGCATACAGGGATATTCAACCCCGGAAAGGCTTTATCCTGGAATTGAATGCAAGAACTTCTCCTTTTAATGATCATTTAACCGGGAACATGCGTACAGCATTGGGGCAGGTTTTTCTCCCCGGGTTTTTTAAAGACCATGGAATAAAGTTAACCGCAGGATACCAGGAACAAGAAACAAAAACTTTTGCTTTTAGCAGCTATTTAAGTTATCCAAGAGGATACAAGGATGTATATGATGAAAGTTTATTTAGTATGAAGATTGATTATGTTTTTCCTTTATTCTATCCTGACTGGTCAATTGGTTCCTTATTCTATTTTAAGCGTTTTAAATTGGATCTGTTTTATGATTATGCTCTTGCGAAGAATAACTTATACTATGAGCCATTGGGCAGAAGTTTTTTGATAAAAGATGAATTTTTATCCTGTGGGGCTGAGTTTACCACTGATTTTCATTTTGCACGAATGTTTTTTCCTTTCAATGCAGGAGTTCGTTACTCTTATTTGCCTTTCAATAAACAAGAGCGCATTGAATTTATTTTTTCTGTAGATTTGTATAGAATATATACGAATTTTAATTAATACTTATTTAAGGCGATATGATGATTGAATCTATTTTCTTTGATATCCAGGTTAGTAAATCTCTGCTTATCTATTTAGGAACTGTTTTTATCGTGGGGTTATTGTTGCTATGGATTATTCGTCGTTCATTGAGAGGCATTGAAAACAGGGGAACCAATTTTATCCAGCGCCTTAAGGTTTTTGAACCGATAAAAACAAAAAAGCCCGGGACAAAACCCCCTAAGAGCAAAAGAGCCAAAGCACTTCAAAGTTTTTCATCACGCTTTACCATAGTAAAAAGAATCGTCCTTATTTCTTATATAACTATTTGGCTTATTGTTTTTGTTTTTCCTTTTTTTGGCAACATTCCTGCTACTGCAGTATCTGTTTTTGCAGCTGTAATAGCCGCTGTAGTTGGTATTGCAGCAAGGCCATTTCTGGAAAACCTGATAGCCGGAGTTGTTATTACATTCAGCCGGCAATTTAAGACGGGCGATACGGTTTTGATTGATGATGATTACGGTACAGTGGAAGATATTACGATTACTCATTCCGTTGTAAAACTTTGGAACTGGAAGAGGCTGATCATTCCTAACAACCGAATGCTCAATAAAGAAATGATTAGTTATACCTCAAAAGACAGTTTTATTTGGACACATATAGAATTTTGGGTTTCATACGATGCAGATATTGATTTGGTAGAAAAGCTGGCCCTGGATATTGCCAGTAA
>CAZWHH010000025.1:8681-10445 GCA_964633615.1 uncultured Bacteroidales bacterium
ATTTGAAGAATTTCTTCGTAATCTTCACCTGCTTCCAGCATATCTTCATCATCTTCCGGATAACACCAGTGAACTTCAATTTGATGTTCTTCATTCTGCAGTTCTTTTAGCACTTTTAGTACTTCCAGAATCATTTTTGAAGAAGCGGTGTTATAATACTCCATATTTATTATGAAGTCTGTTTTGTCCAAAGGATCTTTTGCATAATTTTTTAACCAATCAATAAGAGGGTTATAAAAAGACCGGGCTTCCTCCGGGAATGATTTACCTTTCATTTCAAATTTTCCGGAGTCTTTATCTAAGATTACATTGGGAGTTTCCGGAGTTCCTTCACAAACAAAATTTTCCATAATAATTGAATATTTAACACAAAGATAATATTTTCATTTAAAAACCTAAAAAAGTTTATTTAGTCATCTTCATAATCCTGGTATGGAATAAAATGAAAATTAATATTTGTCATTTCAGATAATTCTTTTCCCGCCTCTAACATATCGTCATCTTCTTCAAGATAATTCCATTCAATTTTAACTGATTTTTCTGATGAATTTATCTTCTCCAGAATATTGAGAATATTCAAAATTCTTGTGGCTGATGCTGAGTTGTAATAATCAAAATTAAACTGAATAGTGGTTTCGGCATTTGGATTTTTGCTGTACTCCTCGAACCACTTAATTACAGGATCAAAAAAAATTTTTGCATCTTCGGGAAAAGCACGACCCCATATTTTAAATTCATTTTTGTGAGGATCCAAAATTATGCCGGGCGTTTCTTCAGACTCTTCAACTAAAAATGCTTCCATTGTGAAATTCTGTTTTTTTATGGTTTCAGATACCTGTCAATTAAGCTTAACAGCGATTTTAACTTAATGGGTTTTCTTATATAATTATCGCAGCCATACTTTTTTGATTTTTCTGCTGCATTATCAATATCAAGTGCTGTTTGAGCAATTACAGGTATTTTTTCATTAATTTCTTTTATTTTTTTTGTGCTTTCAAAGCCATTTAACCTGGGCATGTTTATATCCATTAAAACAAGATTAATCCCCGGATTGTTTTGAATTATTTCAACAGCTTCCTCCCCATCTTTTGCATGAATGATATTCACTCCCGTGTGTTTCACGGCTTCTGTCAGAAAAATAAAATTCATTTCTGTGTCTTCGGCAATAAGGATTGAATAGTTCTGCCAATCGTACTCGCTTTTGGGTTTTACTTTAGATTTGGGTTTTGTTTTAAGTTTGGCTCCAATAATGAGAATATCATCAAGTTGCTGGTATCCATTGCGCCACTCCTCAAATTTATTGTCAAGTAATTTTTTTTGCTTATTCATGGGTTCTTTATGTATCTCCAACAGAAATTTTTTGAATTTTCTTGACATGAATTTTCTTCCCTTTTTTCCACCAATTTGATCGGGAAAACCATCGGAGAAAATGTAGATTATATCCTGGTCTTTAAATTCTATTTCATGGTTTGAGAAGGGTTGTTCGGCTTTTTTGTGGATAGCAACAGGCATTCGGTCGGCTTTTTTCTCAATGATTTCATTATTTCTTATCAGGTACAATGGGTTATGAGCTCCTGCAAATTGGATTTTTTGGGTGTTGAAATCGATGATTGTTAACGCGATATCTATTCCGTCTCTGGATTCAAGGTTGTCTGATGATTGATGCAGGGATTCTATAATATAGGAGCGCAATTGATTTAAGATTTCATTGGCCTGTAATGAATATACATGTTCATTCTCGACAATTTTATTGACAATTTCGTT
>CAZWHH010000025.1:10545-11848 GCA_964633615.1 uncultured Bacteroidales bacterium
ATATCTTTTTTTTGTTTGTTTGCCAGATCTCTTTGTTTTTCTATCTCATCCTTTTGTTTGTTAATTTGTTCATTTTGTTCGGCCAGGAGTATATTTGCTTTCTTTTTTTGTTTGAATTGTCTGAAAATGATCACTAAAAAAATCAGGATAAGTAATGCAACTCCCGACAGACCATAAATAATGAGTCGCCTGTTTTTTAACTGTGCTTCCTGTTTTTTCAGGGCAAGTTCATTAAGCTTGTTTTGTTTTTGCTGGAGCAGGGTGAGTTCTTTTGTTTCCTGCAAAGAATCTTTTGTAACAGCTAATGTTTTTGTTCTATCTTTTAATTCTTTTTCTTGTTTTGCTTTTTCGCTTTTTATTTCATCTACCTTTTTTTTGCTTTCACTTTCTATCTGGCTAATTTTGTTATTTTTAATGTGTTTATCAATTACAGAGAACTCATCAAAATATTTCATTGATTTTTCATTATCTCCTAATGCTTTGTAATTTTCAGCCAGCACTCCATAACATCTGCGCACAAGTTTCAGGTTGTTCAGTTCTTTTGCAATAGACAATGCCTTTTTTGTTTTCTCAACAGACTGCTGGTGTTTTTCAAGTTTCTTTTGTACTTCTGCAATGTTGATCAGGCCTGTATAAATACCCCTTTTTTGATCTAAGCTACGGGCAACAGCCAGTCCTTTCTCAAATTCAGAAAGTGCGGTTGAATATTCTTCCTGATCTATGTGAATAAGTCCTATGTTGTAGTGAATGGTTTTAATGCCGTTTTTATTACCGGCTTTTTGATTGTATTCAAGAGAACTTGAAAAATGTTGAATGGCCTGATCATATATACCAGCACTCCAGTAAGTATATGCAATTTTGCCGTGGTAACTGGCTGCTTCACTATTGTTCTGATTTTTCTGAGCCCTGT
The DNA here is from genome assembly GCA_964633615.1 of uncultured Bacteroidales bacterium. Lineage (GTDB taxonomy): Bacteria > Bacteroidota > Bacteroidia > Bacteroidales > UBA12077 > JAGXLC01. Next base: position 11,456 of record CAZWHH010000025.1, read on the forward strand.
TTAGTTTTTCTTTATATTGATTGATTTCATTTTCCTGGTTCTGAGATAGTGTTTGTGCCAGGAAAGTATTTACAGAAACAAAAAAAAGAGTCGCGACAACCAATATAAATTTTAAAATATTCATAGGGCATTGGTATTAATTTTTACTTTTCAAGAGGTTAATTTATTCAATAAAAAACCCGATCTTTTCTTTTTCTTTATTTCCAAGTTTATCGTATGCCGTTATAGTAAGGGAGTATTCAGTATTGGGTTTAAAGTCTTCTATTAAACCGTGGTATAATTGATTTTTCCCATCGTTAACGCGATAGTACATTTTTTCAAAGCCCACATAAGAATCCGTGGCTGATAAAAAAAGCACCACATGTTGCGGGTAAACATCCAGTTTTTTATCAT
>CAZWHH010000025.1:11948-13191 GCA_964633615.1 uncultured Bacteroidales bacterium
ATCTACATAAGAAACGTTTGAACGATCGGACAATTTTTGTGTTTGCTTTTTATTATTGACATTATCAATGGCTATTGTCTGAATTTTCAGATCTCCCGACTTTGACAGGTAAAAAGGGTTTTCATAAGATTTATATTCACTGTTATTGATTGAATATCTTATTTCCTTCACCCCGGCTTTATTATCCAGTGAAATCAATTTTAATTTATTTCTACCAGAGAAATATTCTTTGCCATTAGCAATAAAAGTATTTCCGAGCAACTCTTCTACTATGGTAGGAGGTGTCTTATCCACATAAAATGAAAATTCTTTAATGTCTTCCTGGTTGTTTACCTGGTCTACAGAATAAAATTGAATGGAGTGGTCTCCTTCTGTCAAATACTTCCCTTTAATTGAATATTTATATGGTTTTTTTTTGTTATTATCCAGTTGGTAATAAGTAGATTTAACTTCTGACAACGCGTCTTCAGCTATTAGTGTAATTTCCGACCGGCCAGAGATTATATTATTATGTTTGTCACCTTCTATTTTAAGTTTTGTAGTGGGTTGTGACAAGTCTAATACAATTGTTATCTCCTCAGGCTTCTCTGCATTTCCTACATAATCAACGGCATAATATTTAATGAGATATTCTTTTTCGTTTTCAAGGTTTAACGGCTCGGAATATTTTTTAAAAGGTTGTTCGTCTATCGAGTAGTAAATATTTTCTGTACCTGAAATGGCATCGTTTGAACTGAATTTAATCTTTGTTTTTTCACCAATAAAAATCTTATTATTCATATTGGTTATGTTCTTTGTACCGTAATCAACGGTTGTTTTGGGCGGTTTGCTATCGGCATAAATTTCAAAAATAATCTCTTCTTTGGGATACACATATTCTTTTGTTTCAGGATCAACTTTCCAGGGACTTTGAATACTATTATATCCTTCTGTATCAAAGTACATAGGATTGGTATAATCTTTAGAGTCTTCACTGGTCAGCAGGTGGCTTTTTGCATCTTCATCCGGCGATGTAGCCAATCTTAAATATACCGGCAGTTCTTTGTTTATATACAACTTGCCATCGGGGGCTTTGTATATTTTTTTTGAGTGATCTAAAGGCTCCTGTGAAACGAGACTTACTGAAAATGTTAAAGTTAAGAGCAGTAAACTGATTTTTTTGAATGTCATATTCGAAATTTTTTATCTGTAGAATCGATAAATTTAGTAATATTTACTTTTGAAAACAATATTGAATCCGAAT
>CAZWHH010000026.1:0-1882 GCA_964633615.1 uncultured Bacteroidales bacterium
CAAAAACCATGGACATTCTGGATTTTCCCGGATACAAAGAAAAAATAGATAAAGCCTATGCTAAAAATATCCTGGAGGGAGTAGATACATTCAAAGCCAAAATTAATGGCATTACTCTGTTGGCCGGCATTCTGAATGCAGACTTTATGATGGGATCGATGGGCTCTGTAGTAGGAGAAAGGCTGACCAGACTTTTTGAAAAAGCCGCTACTCAAAACCATCCGGTAATTATACTCACACGCTCAGGAGGGGCCAGGATGCAGGAAGGAGCAGTATCTCTTATGCAAATGGCAAAAGTATCAGCTGCCATTAAACAATACAACAAAACAGGAAATCTTTACATTACCATACTGACTAATCCAACAACAGGCGGAGTATCAGCTTCATTTGCCATGCTGGGGGATGTTATTATCTCAGAACCCAAAGCCCTGATTGGCTTCGCGGGGCCGAGGGTCATTGAACAAACAATCAATCAGAAACTGCCGGAAGGATTTCAGAGTGCTGAATTTTTGCAGGAAAAAGGGTTTACAGATTTCATTTGCGATAGAAAAGATTTAAAAGAGACGCTGGGAAAAATTCTAAAACTCCACCATTACAAAAAATGAAGATAAAACACAAAATTGATTATGCCTTACGCGAATAAAATAAAGAGAACCATTAAAAATCTGGAAAAACTATCTAAATCAGAAGAAGTGGACTTCCAGAATGAGATATCCAGTCTTGAAAAAAAACTAAGCCACCTAAAGAACCGTCAGACAGGAGAACTTGAAGATGTTAAAAAAGATCATACCCCCTGGGAAAGGGTTAAAATTGCAAGAACTCTTGAAAGGCCAAAGCCCCAGGACTATATCAAAAATATAATAGATGACTTTATTGAACTACACGGAGATCGTAATTTCAGAGATGATCCAGCCATCATTGGTGGTATCGGCTATCTTGAAGGACTGCCTGTTACCTGTATATCGACAAGGAGAGGAAAAGAGATCAAGGAAAACATGAGGAGCAATTTTGGTATGCCTCATCCTGAGGGATATCGAAAAGCCATGCGCCTGGCCCGACAGGCAGAAAAATTTAACAGGCCCGTGTTATTTTTTGTCGATACACCAGGGGCCTATCCCGGAATTGGTTCTGAAGAACGGGGCATTTCAGAAGCTATTGCAAGAAACCTGCTTGAATTGTCAGACTTAGAGGTGCCCACACTAACCATCATTACAGGAGAAGGAGGTTCCGGTGGGGCCCTTGCACTCTCTGTCTCCAATAAAATTTACATGATGCAGAACGCCATTCTCTCTGTAATTTCCCCTGAAGGATGTGCTTCCATTCTTTTTAAAGATCCCACAAAAGCTGCTGAGGCTGCCAAATCTTTACGTCTGACAGCATTTGATCTCTATGAACTTGGAATTATTGACCAGGTAGTTCAGGAAAATGAAGACTTTAATGACAAACCTGAAGTTACTTTTAAAAATCTGGCTAAAATACTGAGAAAAGATCTTGCAGAATTCATGGAAATGGACCAGGAAAAACTGGTAAAACAAAGATACAATAAATACCGGAACATTGGTTTCTTTGAAACAAGCAATGTAACACCAGATGTCAATATTCCATCCGGAAAAAAGAAAAACCTTTTGAGAGGGATGGGAAAAATGCTTGGATTTAATAAAAATAATCAGTAGCCAGTGAATAATGAAAAATAATGGTGGTTTAGTTCAATGGCAGTCAGACAACAGCAGAAAACAGAAAAAAACAATAAGAAGAGAGAAGACAGGACATTATCAGCCTAAGCTATCCTGCTTTCAAAAAAGCCGATATATTAATCAAAAATAGGCTTTGCATATTTCTTCACCTCTTTGCCTGATATTTCCTCAGGACATAAAATGATCAG
>CAZWHH010000026.1:1982-6660 GCA_964633615.1 uncultured Bacteroidales bacterium
TTGCATATTTCTTCACCTCTTTGCCTGATATTTCCTCAGGACATAAAATGATCAGTCTCTCCACTACATTTCTGAATTCCCTGATATTCCCGGTCCATGAAATATTTTGAAGTTCCTTGATAGCATCTTCTGTAATATTTCGCCTGGAAATACCATAATCCTTGGATATCAAGGTATTAAAGTACTCTACCAATTGTGGAATATCCTCTTTTCTTTCATTCAAAGAGGGAACGTGAATAATGATTACACTGAGCCTGTGGTACAAATCTTCGCGGAAATTTGCTTTTTTAATCTCTTCTTTCAGATTTTTATTTGTGGCCGCTAAGATCCTGACATCTACATCGATGATCTTGTCGCTTCCTACCCTTGTTATTTTTTTCTCTTCGAGGGCTTTCAACACTTTCGACTGAGCAGAGAGGCTCATATCTCCTATTTCATCAAGAAAAATGGTTCCTCCATTGGCTTGTTCGAACTTACCCTTTCTTTGCTTATGTGCCGAAGTAAAGGCTCCTTTTTCATGTCCAAACAACTCACTTTCTATAAGTTCTGAAGGAATAGCGGCACAATTCACCTCCACGAAAGGCTGATCTGCACGATCACTTTTTTCATGAAGCCATCGGGCCACTAATTCTTTCCCCGTTCCATTTTCCCCGGTAATCAATACCCTGGCATCAGTTGGGGCCACTTTATCAATCATTTCCTTAATCTCGGTAATGGGTTCTGAATCTCCAATAATATCATAAGTCTTACTTACTTTCTTCTTTAGTCTTTTAGCCTCCTTTACCAGATGCTTCTTATCCATTGCATTTCGTAAAGTGACCAGTAACCTGTTCAGATCCAATGGTTTTTCAATAAAATCAAAAGCCCCGTTTTTAATTGATTCCACAGCTGTATCGATGCTGCCATGGCCTGAAATCATAATTACCGGAATATCTTCAGCAATATTCATTAATTCTTCAAGGACTTCAATCCCGTCCATCTCCGGCATCTTAATATCCAAAAAAACCGCATCGTATCTGTTCTTTTTAAATAATTCTATGCCATCTTTCCCATTATCAGCCAGATCAACTTCATTATCCTCATATTCCAGAATTTCCTTTAAACTTTCAAGAATGCTTTTTTCATCATCAATTGCTAATATTTTCGCCATAATCAGTAATTATCCATTAAATTTTTTGTTTTTAAGTACCTTGAAGAATCTAAATGAAACTTCAACGCTCAAAATTAACAAATAAATAGATTCTTATATTTAGGAGACAGGAATAATTTATGAATTATCCGGGCTGGAAATATTTCATATCGTTATAACCTTTTAAAATCATCCGCTAAAAGGTTTCCAGTTTTTGGCAAGGCCTCCCATTCCGGTTTCCCTGTAAGCACTTTGAATATCCTTTCCGGTTTCTTTCATGGTATCCACTGCCCTGTCAAAAGAAATTTTATGTCCACCATCCGAAAACAAAGCATAAGAGGCACAATCAATTGCCTTACCCGCTGCAATTGCATTTCTTTCAATGCAGGGTATTTGTACATATCCGGCAACAGGATCGCAAGTGAGTCCCAGATTATGCTCAAATCCCATCTCAGCAGCATATTCTATCTGCCCCGTAGATCCACCCAGTACCTGGGCAGCTGCCCCGGCAGCCATAGCACAGGCCGTGCCTATCTCTCCCTGACATCCCACTTCCGCTCCGGAAATAGATGCATTTGTTTTTACCAGATTTCCGATTAATCCGGCAGTAGCCAGGGCCTTTAATATCTTGTTTTCTTTCAGATACTCTTCGCGGCTTAGGTAAAACAATACAGCAGGCAAAACACCTGAAGAGCCACAAGTAGGAGCCGTCACAATCTTTCCCCCCGCAGCATTTTCTTCTGAAACAGCCAGTGCAAAGGCAGAAAGAACTCCCTGTTCCATAATGATCCCATGTGAACTCTTTGATTTGATATAGTAATTATTTGCTTTCCTTGGTAATTTGATTGTACCGGGTAAGACTCCTTCAGTATCCAATCCAGTTGTGATGGAATCTTTCATGATTTGCCAGACATGCTTAAGAAAATCCCAAATACCAGTTCCCTCCATTGCCTCCACAAATTCCCATAAAGCTTTTCCTTCCTCTCTGCACCATTCAATTATTTGGGTAAGCGACTCATGCTGATATATCTCCTTATTGTTCAATATCCCATATTTATCTTTCAGATCTCCTCCTCCAATGCTATAAACAGTCCAATTGTCAATTTCATTCTCATCTTGATCATACGCGATGAAATTCATTCCATTCGGATGCATTGGCAGTACTTCATCATTCCATTCAATCAACACATTCTTGGGTAATAAGGCTTTCTGCAGGGCCACATCAGTATTGTGTCCTTTCCCTGTTGCCGCCAAACTCCCATATAATTTTACTTTGAACTGCCTGGCATCCGGGTTTCTTTTAAAGAATTTCTCCGCGGCGAGCACGGGTCCGATCGTATGACTGCTCGAAGGACCAAAACCTATTTTGTAAATCTCTCTTATAGACTGCATATCGAAAGAAAATTTGCATTCACTTTTTAAAACAAAAAGATAGGCTGTTAATAATCAAACTTGAATGTTATAAGATATTTCGAGTTGAATCCAAATGAAAAAATCTTAACTCACCTTTTTCATTCTTTTAAAAGGTTTGGATCTGTCGAAAAGATAACGATAGGTGACATGGGTTTTACGAATCTTTCCCCCTACCTGCTCTGCAACTTTCATCATAGCCGGATTAAAATCACCGATCCAGTTCAACTCAAGAGTTTTATATGGAAAACCTTTTTTGAGAGCCACCCCGGCAAAAGACATCACCAAACCACCTTCCAATCCTTTACTCTGATGTTCAGGAACAACCCCAAAAATTAAACCCAACACTTTTTCAGGTGGATTAAACTTTTTATAATAAACAAATTTCAACTTCGCCCATAAATTCATTTGCCCGTTCAAATATTTAACGATCTGATTCGCATCCGGAACCATCAGGAAAAAAGCGATAGGATCATCCTCATAATAGGCAAACCACATAAGCCTGCCATCCAGAATAGGTTTAAGATTTTTCATCAATCCCCGTGCATGTACCTTTGTAATCTTCTTTACTCCGGAATACCGGGCCCATGCTCTGTTGTATATATTTCGAAAATCATCTGTATATTTTTCAAGTTTATTTTTTGTTAAATGCTCAAAGTGATAACTGGGATTTTGTTGTATTCTTTCCGCTTTTTTCTCAATGATCGGATCCAGCCCCTCTTTTTTTATTTCCCTGTAGTATGTATATTGATTAAAAAAGTTTTTAAAACCGTAAGCTTCGAAAAGATCTTTGTAATAAGAAAAGTTATAAGGCATGCAATAATTGGGTTCAAAGTCGAATCCATCTACTAAAAGTCCCCACCAGCGGTCGCGGTCTCCGAAATTTACCGGCCCGTCCATCGCTTCCATTCCTCTTTCACCAAGCCAATTCTTGCAGGCATCGAAAAGCATAAAAGCTGCATCTTTATCATTGATACACTCAAAAAAACCCGTTCCCCCGGTTGGTTGTTCATTTTTAAAAGCAGTTTTTCTGTCAATAAAAGCAGCCACCCGTCCAACAGTCTGGTTGTTTTCATCCGTCAAAAGCCAGCGTATGGCTTCTCCATTTCTGAAGAATTTGTTTTTTGATGGATCAAAAACCTCCTCTATATCTTTATCAAGAGGTCGAATCCAATTTTTTTCATTCCTATAAAGCCTCACGGGAAATTCTAAAAATTCTTTTCTTGTTTTTTTATCATTTACTTCGGTAATATGGAACATATCGCTCATAAAAAATAATGATTAAAATATTCAAACACTTTGTTCTCCCAAAAGTGGTAAAAATAATTAAAATTCACCCTATGTAAAAACAGCCGGCCAAATATTTTACTGTTTGAAATAAATCTCCATTCCCAGTTCATTATCTTCAATATACAACCCACCAAGATTAAAATCAACCGAGTTTCTCGAAACCGTTCTAATGATGCCCTGATGTATTACAGAGTAATTATCACTACTTGATTTTACCTGACTGTTTAGTTTGCGGTTAAAAAAATTAATCTCAGAGAGAAGACAATTTACATAAGCATTCCATAAACCGGTACTTAAAGACACAGTTATTGGGGCCTGGGTGGTATCATAAGTAATTTCCTTAGCAGAAATATATTTGTAAGGATGTATCGGGAAATCAAGAGTATCTTTATTAAAATGTGAAATTACATTGAAGCGCCTGCCCTCACTTTTAAAGGTATAATCACTGACATTCCGGAAACTGTCATCCACGGCATCAAACACGTTAAAACGGCAGAAAAAAGTATTCTCCCATCCAAAACGATCCTCCCTGGTGAGTTGCATAATTTCGCCTTTGACAGCTGTGGTATCCGAAATTTCCTGATTAGCTATACCAGCAGAAACCAAAACCACTCCCTCGTTGTTTTTTGTATAAAACTTTTTATCAATATGAAATTTAAGCTCACAAGGGCCTTTATAAGTATAAATTTCGCTAAAATCAAGATAATGAGCCTCTAAGGAACTCTCCTTTTGATTCTCCCTGTTAATATCAAAATTATCTGAAATATTATCTATTGTGGCATTCTGAGACAGCAGCAGTAAAGCTTTTGCTCTTAAAAAGGCCAGTTCAAAAGCTTTAGTAGAATCCAT
>CAZWHH010000026.1:6760-13172 GCA_964633615.1 uncultured Bacteroidales bacterium
ATTTTTCCAAATCCTTCTCTTTGTCTGTATAGCAATCCAAGAATCAAGGTACTTGTCATCAACATTGTCAAAGCAACAATAAAAACCTGGCTCTGCGTAATGGCGTGTAAGATACTTCCTTTTCCATAGGCTATATCAGCAAAAGCGATAAAAAGCACATCAAATGAATTTCCTCCAATAATATTTCCTACAGAAAGGGTTAGCGCTTTTTGCTTTACCGCAGAAATGGCCACTATAAGTTCAGGGAAAGAGGTTGCAATGGCGGTAAATAATACTCCTACAAGACTTTCAGAAAGGCCTGTTTGATTTGCTATCGCGATTCCTGTTTTTGCTACAGTAAAACCAGCAATGGCAACTAACATAGCACAAAGGATAAACCGTACAGTAACTTTTTTAAGGTTCAGATTTTTCATGTTATCCTGATCAGGAGAATCTTTTATGGTTGCGCCGGTAATACGGGGAGTCCACATGGGCTTGTCTTTTGCCATGGATATCATTTTTGAGCCAGCGATATAGAAAAAGATGATCAGAATTGAAAAGGGATGTATGTTTAATACTGATATCTCGGGGCCTGTCATTCCAATAATGACAAAAGCCAAAAGACCAATCAGCAATACTCCTTGCATAAGATTAGCAAAAGAAGCGGCAGCATGTTCAAGGTTGGTTTTCCTGTAAGTGATATCGGCGAGGGATAAAAAAAGCGTTTGTGCGGCAATTCCACCTATTGCATTGCTCACAGCAAGCTGTGGATGACCATTATATGCGGCTACAACAGACGTGACAATGCCAGGCAGGGAGGTTGTTCCTCCTAAAAAAATGGCGCCAAACAATGCTTCCCCAAGACCGGTAAGGTCAGCCAGCTGATCTGCTGTCTTAGTGAGCATAGTACCCACGACAGCAATTAAAACAGCAGCAATCAAAAAAAGAACTATAGCCAGTGTAAGCTCCATAAATAATTTTTAACCTCTTTTAATTGCAGGCTAAAGATATTTGTTTTTGAATGAATAAAAAAACACTTTAATATAAAGCCATGAGGAAGCAAAACAATGTATTATCAGAAACTCGCCCTGAGGGAAACAACAAAATTTCTTCCGGGAGCCACAATTCCTGATGAATAGGGTCTGTACCTAATATCCAGTATGTTTTCAATTCCCCCGCTAAGGATAAAATTTTCCGTAATATGGTAATTCCCCTTAAGGTTTAATGTCCACCAGGCAGGAGAATAAGGTTCTCCCTCATCATTTAATTTATACATATGTAGTTTTGACTGTTCACTTGGGGCCAGTTCTTCATTGGATATCTCTCCATTATATCTCGCGTAAACTGACAGGCGAAACTTTTCTTTTTTATAACCAAGCTCTGTTTCTCCAAAAGGGGGTGCAACATGCCGGAGGGGATCACCCTGGCTGTCTTCGCCAAAAATATAATTATAGTGTGTATTAAGATACATCCCTCCCAATAACTTTAAGTGCAAAGAAAAGTTAAAACCATAAATATAAGCACTTTCAGCGTTTACAACCTGATGAACTTTTGCCAATGATCCATCATAAATAACCGAATCCTGTCCGTTAAAAACTGATTCTTTGCGCACCATAGCATTTTCGAGCCATGTGTAGAAACCTCTGATGTCCAGATTTCCTTTTTGGCCCAGGGACTTCTCAATCCCTGCATCCAGGTTATAGGCATATTCTGGTCCCAGGTCTTCATTAGGCATGATAACACTCCCGGGCTCAGAATCAAATACCTTGGCCATGTCATCAATATTCGGAGCATGAAAGCCTGAAGAAGCATTCAGATTAAACTTCCATGTTTTTTCGGGACGATAAACCAGGCCTACAGAACCATTCAGTGCTCCAGTCTCCAGATCCAGGGTATGAAACGGGAAGTTAAAGTAATCTGCATCAGTATCCATGGCAGAATGAATATCAAAATAGCTATATCTAAGCCCTGTAATAAGGTTCATCTTCTCGCCCAGGTTCATTTTATAACTTATATAAGCAGCCATGGTATTATAATCATTGTCTCCATCAGGATACCGGGTTTGCACAGGCATTTCATCTCCGGTAACTATATTTTCTTCATATGCATCAGATTGTACTGAATTATAAACATACTCTAATCCATAGTACAACAAATTTTCCTTAATATCTTTGTCGAAATCAAGGTTAAAAGAGAACGCATCCACTTTTTCTGTTCGGTGGCGCAGCCATTCCTTCCTGTATTTTCTATCATGCCTGCTTTCCTCATAATTCTGATAAGCCATGGTTAGTTTTGCACTTGAAAACAGCTGGCTTTCTTTATTAAGATTAGCGTGCAAAGCATGCATCATCCATTTCTGGGGTCCATAATACCATTGTGCATTTTTCAAATGTCCGTCTTTTCGTTGGATAAGTCTGTCATACCTCGGAATATCAGAAGTTCTTGAGTAGTGAAATGCATAATTCAGATTAATTTTATCATTAGGCCTGAACCTCACTTTCTGCATAAGATTCAACTGATTATAGGCTGTAAACAATTGCTCATCAGGATTGGGGTTATTCAAAACAGAGTCTCTTCCATCCATTCTATCTACATATTCCTGTCTTCTATAATCCGGGTTGTTCCTGGACCCCATCTCAAGATGCCCGTAATCACTGTATGAAATACTGGTTAAGGTTCCCCATTTCGACTGTCCGTAATTAATATCAACATGTCCGGTTTTTTCATTATTGGCAGAGGAATACCGCACCATCACATTTCCCCTGATTAATGGAGTTGACCGGGTTGAAAGCTTCACCCCTTTGGTATGAAAATCCATCACACCTCCCAGGGCATCAGAACCATAAGTGACAGAGCCAGGACCAAAGATTACTTCAGAATTTTCGATCGCATGGGCATCCAGGGAGATCACATTCTGAAGATTCCCGCCTCTGAAGATGGCATTATTCATTCTGACTCCATCGACAACAAGCAACACTGAATTTGTAGCAAATCCACGAATCATAGGACTTCCTCCTCCTAACTGGCTTTTCTGAATAAACACCTGGTTCGTTGTACCCAATAAATCAGCAGCAGTCTGAGGTTCACGGAACTTAATCTCCTCTTCCGTGATCGTGACAATTTTATTGGGTATTTCCTCTTTATTCTGCTCCCATCGATAAGCCGAAACCACGAACTCTTTTATTTTTATTACTTTTTTATTCAATCCAATGGAATAATCCATGGCATTCAATTCTTTTTTTGTTCGCTTAATTTTCTTGTATGTAGGATGTTGAAATATAATGCTGTCTCTCATATCAAAGTTAGAAATATCTGCTATTCCATTCTGATTTGTAATCGAAGATTTGGCATGATCCGGGCTGTATAATGCAAGGTTATCTATTGGAAGCAAGGTTTCTGCATCAAAAACTTTCAACTCTTGTGCAAAAACTATATTGGAAAAGATAATCAAATTCAACAAAATGGAATATTTTTTGATTATTTTAGACATAATAAATCGTTATTTTTGTAGCAAAATTCATTTTGTATTTTGATGAAAAAACAGACCCAACGATTAATCATTTATAATTAGTTTTACAACATGAAAATGGTTTCTGTCAATCAGGCATCAAATTTAATCCAAACTTTACTAATAATATGAAGAAAACAATAGGAATCCTTATAACACTCATCCTGATCATCAGCCTTGGAACATATTTTTATTTTAAAAGCAGAGAAGTTACAAATTCCAGTCTTTTTAAATCCATTCCAAACAATGCAGGTTTTTTTATAGATATTCATGATATCTCTGAAATAAAAGATAATTTTTCTAAAAGTAATTTATTATGGAATGAAATCACTCAATTTACCTCGTTACATAAATTCAGAAAAGAAGTGACTCTTCTGGATTCATTGATTGATTTTGAAGATAAAAAAATTCAAAATGCATTGAATAACAAGAATCTAATAATATCTGCCCATGAATCGGGAAAGAACAATCTTAAATTTTTGTTTCTTCTAAAATACGGGGATATAAAAGAAAAAAAAATAATAGAACAATATTTAAATAAATATATCAGTCATAAGTCATATACCATTGAAAGCAGGAACTATAATCATACAAAACTTTTTACCGCTTCAGGTGATAAAACCCGGCTCAATTATGCCTTTTCCAAAGGAACCTTTATTTGCAGCAGATCCAGTATACTGGTGGAGAAAGGAATCAGGCAGCAAACAGTAGATAAATCCTTCGAAAACGATTCAGTTTTTCAGGCAATTAAGGAGACCAGCGGAAAAAATGTCCCGGCAAACATTTACATTAATTTTAAGAACCTGTCACCATCAATAGCCTCTGTTTTTAAAACGGATCATCAGGAGTGGGTTCAAAATATTAAAAATTTCTCTCACTGGACTGCCTTGGATATCAACCCAAAAGAGAATGCTCTTTTATTTAACGGATTTACAAAAAATGCCGATTCAAAGGAGTATTACAGTTCACTTTTTTTAAACCAGGAGCCTGTAAAACTTGACATTCAGAATATACTTCCCTCACAAACAGCTACATTCGTTGATCTGGGGATAAGTAACACATCTGCTTTTTTTAAAGATTATAAAAAAGTTTTACAAAGGGCACAAAAACTGGAATCAAGGAGTAAAAAATTATACGAATGGCAGGAAAAATATAAAACGGACTTTGAGAAAACAATGCAGGAGCTGTTATACGAAGAAATAGGGCTTGTTTATTTGAATGCCACCTCAGACGATCCCTCAAAAAAAGGTTTTATCACCATAAAAACCAAAGGGAAAAGGCATGCCCGTGAGATCATGGAGAAAGTATCCAAACAAGTTACATCTAAAACAAATCAATGGCCCTATAAAAAAGAGATTCAAATTGATAAGGAATCCACATTTATTATCTACAAACTCCCCATTGATAATCTTTTTGGTACGCTGTTCGGAGGGTTATTTTCCCATATCAAGAATGATTATTTTACCATTTTGGATAATTTTGTAATCTTCGGACCCTCTCCCGATTTACTGAAAGAATTCCTGTATTCCAACTTATTAAACAAAACCCTGAGCAACAATCACAATTATAAAGATTTCAATGATTATCTTTCCGATAAAGCAAATTTCCATTTCTACACCAGCTTTTACCGATCTCCTTATCTAATAGCCGACTTTCTGGATAATGAAATGGAAGAAGGCATCACAAACAACCTGAATCAAATACGAAAATTTCAGGCCCTGGCCTATCAATTCATCAACAGCGGAGAAATGCTTTACAATAACTTATTCCTGAATTATATTCCCACAGTGAGTGAGGAACCAAAAACTGTATGGGAAACCCATCTGGATACAACAATTAATTTAAAACCGGCACTTGTAGAAAATCACTATACAGGAGAGAATGAAATTTTCGTACAGGACATGAATCAGAACATCTATCTTATAAACAACGTGGGCAGAATATTATGGAAAAAAAGAATTGAAGAGAACATCAGAGGAGAGATTCATCAAATAGACTTTTATAACAATGGCAAGTTTCAACTGCTCTTCAATACGAAGAACAAAATTCATCTAATTGACAGAAACGGAAACTACGTTGAAAATTATCCGATTACTCTTCCCTCACCGGCTACTGCACCCCTTGCAGTTTTCGACTATAACAAAAACAGCAATTACCGGATCTTTATTCCTTGTGAAGACAAAAGGATTTATGATTTTTCCAAAGAAGGACGTATCATTGAAGGATGGAAATTCGGAAAAACCGATTCAAAAGTTACCACACCAGTACAACACTTCAGAATCGGCAGCAAAGATTATATCGTCTTTGCAGACACCTACAGAATATATATTCTCAATCGAAGAGGCGAAACCAGGGTAAAAACAGAAAAGCAATTCTCAAAATCCAAAAACAACCTGTTCTACCTGGATAAAGAGAGCACCAATAAGCCTAGACTGGTTACCACAAATAAAGAAGGAACCATTCACTATGTTTTCTTTGACGGACAAATCAAAACAGCAAAAGTCGGAAAATTCACAGAAGATCATTACTTTGACCTGAAAGATCTCAACAATGACGACAAAAAAGATTTTATCTTTCTGGATGAAAAAACTTTATATGCCATTCAGCAGAACAATGAAGCGTTATTCAAACACAAATTCAAAAATAAAATAGAGTATCCTCCCATTTATTTTTACTTTTCTTATAACAAAAGAAAACTGGGAATCGTATCAAAAGAAAGTAACAAGATATATTTAATTAATAGTGACGGTTCTGTCTATAAGGGGTTCCCCCTGCAAGGCAGTACGCCTTTTAGTATAGGCTTTTTAGATAAACCTGCAAGGCATTTTAATTTGCTTGTGGGAAATAAATTTAATTTTTTGTATAATTACGCTGTAAATTAATTACTTTTGACCAAACTACTGCTTTATGAGAATAAAAATAATT
>CAZWHH010000027.1:0-13126 GCA_964633615.1 uncultured Bacteroidales bacterium
TTTCCATGGCTTCTTTTGCTTTTTCTTCAGCTTTTTGCTGGTCGCCTTTACACGCGTAGAAAGCAGTGAAACTTACAATTGCAAGTGCTACAAGAAATAATCTAACTTTTGTCATGTCTCTCCTTTTTTAGTTATTTGTTTGACTTAATACATCAACAAATATAAAAAAAAATAAAAATTTAACATGCTTATTTTAAAATCATTATGATTAATTAACAATTAATTAAAAAACAATATGCGTCTTACCCCTATCTTAAGCAATCTTTCGGGCACGGGTAAGTATCCAAAAACCACAGAATCTTTATTAAATACATTAGATAAAATAAAGTTCAGAAAAAAGTAAAAATATGCAGCATAAAAAATTTGTTTGTCGTCTTTTAATAAAAATGTACAGAATCATTTAAATTTATCGGGAAAGAAATGAGCTAAAACCGATTAAAAAATGCAGGATAACAAAATATATCATAACATACACCAGGATATCATTGACAGATGCAGAGAAGGTGAGCAAAAAGCCCAATTTCAGCTCTACAAGCTATACTACAAAGCCATGTTTAATGCAAGTTACAGAATTTTAAACAATAGAATGGCGGCTGAAGACGTAATGCAGGAATCATTTTTCAAAGCATTCGACAAAATTAATACTTATAGCGGAAAAGTAAGTTTTGGTGCCTGGTTGAAAAAAATTGTCATTAATCAGTCATTGGATGAATTAAAAAAAAACAAAATAGACGACAGGTTTATTGAAGATGAAGGAGTAAAACTAAAAGAACTTAATGACAAGGAGGATGAAAACGATGAGACGGAGCAAAAATTCAATATAGATGACATTAAGGAAAAAATAAATGATCTTCCGGATGGCTATAGGGTTGTGCTGTCACTTTATCTTCTGGAGGGTTATGACCACGATGAAATAAGCGAGATTCTAAATATATCAAGCTCAACATCACGTTCACAATATACAAGAGCAAAAAACAAATTAAAAAAGCAACTAAAAGAAAAAAACAAGCACAATGAATAAGATTGAAGAAATAATAAAAAACAACAGGGAACTCTTCGATGACCTCGAACCCAAAGATGGCCACTTCGATAGGTTTGCCAAAAAGCTGGATCAATATCATAAAAGACACAGCCGGTTTTCCAGGAATTTTATGATGAAAATAGCAGCAGCAGCTATTATACTTATAGTTGCCGGTTTTTGGGCATTTGACCAGTTCCGGCAATACGGAATCCCGGAGCAAATTGCTTATCAACAAGTTGATCCGGAATTCAAAGAAACACAAATGTATTATACATCTCAGGTTCAAAAACGATATGACAAGATAAAAAGTTTTGAATTTAACGATAAGCAACAGAAGCAATTGCTTTTGAAAGAGATCCACGAGATGGATTCTATTTATTACAATATCCGGGAGGATATTAAAACCAATCCAAACGATCCAAGAGTTATTCACGCGATGATTAAACACTATCAATTGAAGGTCGAGGTGATGGACAAAATACTGAATCAATTAAAAAATATAGAAAATATTAACCAAAATAAATCTCAAAGCCATGAAAACAAAGAAATTTAAACTAACAACCAGCATATTATTATTCTTTTTCATTTTTGCCAACCTGACAACATTTGCAGCCAAAGATGAATATTCTAAAAAACTGTATAAAGAATATGATGTTAACGACCAATCCGTCCTTGTAATTAGTAATAAATACGGGAACGTGGAAATGATCAACTGGGCGAAACAAAAAGTTTCGATAGATGTAAGAATCACTATGGATCATAAAGATGAGGATAAAGCAAAAGAATTACTCGAATATTTAAATGTTGAATTTAGCGAAGAAGGAAATAAAATTTATGCAGAAACTGTAATTGATAATAAATTTAATAAAAAAGGATGGTTCTTTAACTTCGGGTCTGACTCTAAGGAATTTAGCATCGACTATACGGTTAAGATGCCCAAATCAATTAATCTCGAGTTAATCAACAAGTACGGGGATGTATTTATTGATGAAATTACAGGCTATGCGAAGGTTCTTATTAAATATGGAAATTTAAAAGCGAATAAAATATTAAGAGACAACACAAAACCTTTGAGTCAGGTTGAACTTGCTTACTCAGAAGGGTCAATTGAGGAAGTGAACTGGCTGAAAATTAAACTCAAATATTCACCCAAATTTCAGATTAAAAAAAGCAAAGCAGTAATTGCAGAAACCAAGTATTCCGAAATAATGATTGAAGAAAACAGTTCAATTGTATGCGAATCAAGTTATGATCAATACGATATAGGAACCATCAGCAATTTAGTATGTGAATCAAAATATACAGATATAAACATTAAAAAGCTGACTAAAAAATTTAATCTCACCAATAAATACGGAGATATCGAAGTAGATGAAATCCCTGCAGGCTTTAATGAAATCAAAGTTTATAACAAATACGGACAAATTGATCTCAAAATAGCCAAAAATGCAAGCTATCAAATAAAAGGTAAAGCAGAGTATGCAAAAATAGATGTTCCAGGGAAAGGGAGAGTGAATCGAATAGAGGAAAATACTGAACTCTCAATAGAGGGATATATTGGAACAAATGCCAATACAAATTCAAAAGTTAACATAGATACGAAATATGGCAATGTGGATTTAGATTAATACTTTATCAATTTATCATAGAACAAGCCGGGTTTTATCATTCATATCAATAAAACCCGGCTTGTTTTATTCAGGAATTTTTATTTATTTTCGTTTCAAAAGAATAACCCCAATGCATACTAAACTTTTGTTTCTATATTGTATACTTCCCCTGGTCTTCATTCAGAATTCCTTTTCACAACCCATCGAAGAGAAAATCCATAAAAAAAGCATCCATACTGTCCAGCTGAAATTAAAGGGAGACAGCCTGGCCCCTCCTATCATGCAATTAAACTCGGGGCAGAAAATTAAACTATCCTTCGATGATCTGAATACAGGTTATTCCTCCTACTCATACAAAATCATCCATTGTGATGCTTCCTGGAATCCTTCCGGGTTATATGAAAGTGAATATCTTAAAAATCAATTTTCTTCCACAATAAACAATTCGAAAAACTCTTTCAATACTCTTACACCTTATACTCATTACTGGCTAACCATTCCTAATGAAGATATCCAACCTAAAATTTCAGGAAATTACACCCTCCTGGTTTATGAAGGTTATAATGAACAAGACACTGTTCTGACAGCACATTTCCGAATTAATGAAGGCAAAATATCTATTGACCCATCCATAGAGAGAATTAACAGAATGAGCCCGGACAAGCCCAACCAGAAATTAAATATAAATCTGCATACTGGCAATACCCGTATAAATAATCCTTACCATAATCTTAAAATTATTATTCAGCAAAACGGGCACCGCGAGCGGTCTGTTACAAATACCAATCCTTCGGGTATAAAAGGTAACAAGATCACTTACTTCAACTTGCCTGAACTGAACTTCAAAGGGGGAAATGAATTTCATCGCTTTAATACTAAAACAAAAAAGTTTACAGGACAAAAAATAGAAACAATAGATTTTTTCCGTAACCATTTACATTTTAAGTTGAAGAAGGATAATGTTAGGCATTTTAAGGGATACAAGCACGAAAGAGACTTGAACGGCCGCTATTTAATAGATAAAGAAAGGTCCACTGAGCCTGAAGTAGAAGGTGATTATGTGTATGTCTATTTTACTTTAAAGAACCCCAATCCGCTGATGAACGGAACTATTTACGTGACAGGAGAATTTTGCAACTGGAAGTGTTTACCGGAAAATGCCATGGAATATAATTACCAGGAGAAATCTTATGAAAACCGGTTGTATTTAAAACAGGGATATTACGACTACAAATACGTATTAAAAGACCAATCTGGTATAAAACCTTTTTTTATTTCAGGCAATTATTATCAAACAGAGAACAACTATACCATTCTGGTCTATTACACAGATTACAATATAGATTATGATCGCCTGATCGGCTTTACAGTATTCAACTCCATGAATGACCAGTATAACGACTAACCTTCAAATACCAGCGAATCAGCAGATACTCCCATTTCTCCCAGACTTGAATTGACTTCCTCAGTCATTTCAGGCGTTCCACAAACGTAAAAGTGTTTATCGAAATCCTTTACATACTTCTTTAGAAACTCTCTGTTAATTCTCCCGGATTCATTACCTTCCTTTTCTTCCCTGGTTAATGTATAGATTACATTTTCCCCTAACATTTCATCCAGCTCTTCTTTAAGAATAATATCCCTTTCTGTTTTATTGGAAAATAACAATACATTCCCATTCAACTTATTCTTTTTCTTTAAATCACGTAAAATGGCAATAAAAGGGGTAATTCCGGCTCCTCCTGCTATAAAATAACCAGGACCTTTATAATGAATTGCTCCCCATGGATTATTAATAACAAGCTCGTCTCCTTCCTTCAGGTCATCCATGGAATCTGTCACTCCATTATGTTGAGTATAGATTTTAATAATAAATTCCAGGTTGGAATCTTCTGTCAAAGAAGTAAAAGTAAAAGGTCTTTTGGCTTCTTTAAGGCTTGGTTTATTCACTGACACAACGGTGGCCTGCCCCGGAGTATAAGTATATCCTTCAGGTCTGGTTGTTACAAACCTTTTTACATCATGTGTCACCTGCTCTACCTTGAGTATTTTAACGATATATTCCATAATATTGAATTTTACTTTTTGAATAATACAATCCTCATCTTAATATGTTTAATAAAGCAATTTAGTTTATTAAACAAAGAATTACAAAATTAACTAATATTATTCGGATATTTTAAATTCCACCCGCCGGTTCCTGGCTCTTCCTTGCTCGGTATCATTAGGAGCTACCGGCATGGATTCTCCATACCCTTTAACATTTAACCTGTTTTGTTCAATTCCTTTATTCACCATGTAATCCCGCACAGACATGGCCCTATCCCTTGAAAGTTTTAAATTATCATGCTTCTGTCCAACATGATCGGTGTGCCCTTCAATTTCAATCTCTAAGGTGGGATGTTCTTTTAAAAAACGAACAAGTCTGTCCAGTTCTGCTTTAGAGCTTTTTGTAAGTTTCGATTTCCCAAAATCAAAAAAGATATTATTCAACCTGACAGAAGAACCAGGTTTAATGGGTGAGATGTAAATATTTCTTTCGATGGCATCATTCACCTCATTTGAAAGATCAACATGGATGCTGGAAGGAATATAGTTTTCTTTCTCTGCAAGGATTCGGTATCTTCTTCCCTGGTTCAACTGGAAATAAAACTCCCCCTCTTTATTAGTCCTTAAAGATGATATACTCCGGTTTGTTTCATGGTCATACGCTGTAACATTTACTGAGAGAGGCAGAGAATCTATAGAATTAAAAACAGTTCCCCTCAACATAATCTGCCGTACTGAAGCAGATTCTCCAAAAAGCAAAATAATTTCCCTGGTTTGCTTATTCACCATAAAATTTATCTGGCCTGTAACTCTTCCCTTGTCCTTGGGATAATATCCGGCATTCACCGACCATGTTTTGCCTGGTTTCAATTCCTTTTGTTGCAGCTCCTCTTCCATTTTAAAAGAAGATGAACCAGCTCCCTGAATTTTAAGATTATCTATAGTAATAGATGTGTTCCCTGTGTTTCTGAGAATAGCAACACTTGTATCTTTATACTCCCCCAGCTCTGACTCTCCGAAATCAATTCGATCATTGATTAGTTCATATTGAGTCTTCATACCCTCTCCTTCTACTTTTGCCGGGATAGTTCCGGTTAATGTAATTACATTTATTTTACCTGTATGTATTCCTAAATCTTTCGGATGGTAACTGATTTCTATGGCAGATGAATCCCCCGGATTCAAAATTCTGTCTTTAAACGAGGAGACGAGTGTAAAATGTTCATTTGCTTCTTTTCCAGGTTGTATGTCCTTTATATAAACAGGAAATTTCGAATAATTTCTCAAAAAACCTGAAACAATTGTATCATTAAAAGAACGAACAGGTAACTGACCGAAATAAATGTCTTTGACCTCAGGTGTCGGGTTCACAATAGAAAAGAAGTGATCAGAAACATCTTCCTGAACAGATCCGGTTTTATCATACACCCAAACACTTGTTTCCCCTTCACTATCGGTGGTTATTATTCTGTTTCCACCCGGCCCAAAAAAGGCTGTCCTGAAATATTTATGATCCGGTGCTACCACTACCTCTTCCTGTTCTCCTGTAGAAGAATCCCATACCCGAAAAGTACCATCTTTGCTCGAACTCAGAATCGTGTTGCCATCCGGGCTATAATTGACAGTATTCACTTGTCCTTTATGCCCATTGATATAATTAATCATTTTGCCCGATTGAGAATTCCATATAATAATGGAACTGTCTTTAGAAGAGCTGGCTACCCGGCTGCCATCCGGTTTAAAATCCACATCAGTGACCCAATCAGTATGGCCCAACAGGGTCATTTGTAAAGACCCTGAAGCCAGATCCCAGATACGAACTGTATTGTCATCTCCTCCGGATATTGCATAACGATTATTATGGCTTATGGCTAAATTCCGAACCCATCCCTGATGGCCCATCATCTTAAAAAGATGCTTGCCATTGTGTGCATCCCATGCTCTTATTGCTCCATCATCTCCTGCTGTAAGAATATATCTTCCATTATGTGTAAACCTGGCATCATTAATACCCCAACTATTAGCTTCAAGCAGTAATGACCCCTGCCCCGATTGGGGATAAAAGACTTTAGACGTGCCATCATCGCTTGCACTCACCAGTCGATTCCCGTCCGGGCTCTCGGTTACGCCATAAACCCATTGTTTGTGTATTGGAAAACTCCGGATAAATCGGCCTGTTTTACCGCTCCACAATCTTACGTTGTGATCTTTCTCTGCCGTAACAATAAACTCTCCATTTTTTAGAATCTTCGCATAATGAGCTCTTTCTTTATTTCCGGACAATGAAAACATATAACTTATTTTTTTCTTTGCTTTATGTTTCCCCTGAATCACCTTAATCTTACACCTTTCAGAAGGTTTTGCAGGGGTTTCCCACTTGTGAGATAAACCTGCTGACTTTCCAACAGAAGTCCATTGGCGGCCCCCATCAAAGGAAAAGTAAAGTTCCACAGAATCCCTCTTATGTATTCCTTTCCATTGTATTTTTACAGGAACTCCAACAGAAAATATTTCTCCTCCATTGGGATATTCCAGTTTCAAATCAGTTGAATAATTTTCAGAATTCATGGCATAAAGGTGATAATCGGGACATACATTATTTTCCAGACTTACCCGGGTAAAGTTCTTTCCTTTTCGGGCGGTATCTAAATAGAAAGTAAGGATTTCTGACTTGCCTTTTGGTATATTTAAAGGCAGGTTACTCTGGGGAACTCTGAATTTTTTTGATTGATCAAAAGTTATATTATGAATAGTAAAATCTTCATTCACCGCCTTCACCTGAACTTCTATCTCCTCCATTGAATCTCTGTTTTCAAATTGAAGGTAATAAGGATTTATATTCAGTCTGGATTGTTTTTCCAGTGGCAAACTATAGGAAGAAACCACCGTATCCTGATTAAAACCAAACTTTACTGAAATATCTCTTCGACAACCATTGGTGCTTAACCAGGTAATCTCTCCATATTGTATGGTTTGCGCATTATATAAAATCCGTTTATAAATGCGGTTTGCCTCCCGGGAGCTGGTTATATTCTCATAATAAATTCCACCGGTCTCTTTGGCTATATTTTTCAGTACAGAAGGAGCTTGCATTTCTATGGTGATTGGAAAAACGGTGGCGCCTGTTTCTTTAGCTTCCCGGATAATCTCCTCTTCATTCCCTTCGCCCAGTCCATCGGTTAAAAAAATAATAATTTTTTTGTAAAGGCCTTTCTTTACTACCTTTAACGAACCTGAGTAGGGATATGTAAATCCTGAATTATAATTTGTCCCGCCTTGCGGAGAAAGTTCATCGATGGCATCCTTAATTTTCTCCCGGGAATGAGAAAAATCAATATTCAGGTAATTGAGATGATCAAAACTCGAAACAGCACATTCGGAGATATCCAGGGGAAGCAGATCAACAAAATGTTTGGCAGCAGACTTTGCAATCGAAAGCCTTTCATTGGTCATTGAACTTGAAACATCAAATACCAGTACAACTGATAGTTTTCGTGGATTCACCTGGCGGGGCCATTTAATATCAACAATATCAGCAGATTCCTGATTCTCTTGTATATTAAACTCCTCGTTATTATTTTTAGAAATAAAACGCCCGTTACTATCTATATATGCAAATTTAGCCTTAACTTCAGGATAATTTTGCACAGAAATATCATATACGTTAAAATACTGACTTCTTGCCTGAAAAGGAAGCATTATAAGGAAAACAAATATAAAGGATAAAAAGAATGCTTTTTTGATCATGTTAAAGACTTTCATTAAATAAACCTTAAAAAAAGCAATAATATTTTAATTTTCCTTTAACAAATTATTTAACATGAGTTTGTATTAAAAAATACTTTATATTTAACTAATATTCAGTAGTTAATACAACTTTTAAAAAATACAAAAATAATTATCATCCTGTAAATACCTTATGCCGTAATTTAGAGACTGTTTAAAAATATATTTTTATCATGTTATTATATCAAAATAATTGTCAATAAACCTATAAATTTTCCTTTGGAATATACCCTCAGACCCGTTGTGTCTTGGAGACACGCGGAGTCTTCCCGGAAAAACATGCGATTCCTCCGGAATCGTTAATTATTGGGGCTATCTATGCTATAAATGTGTGATGCCTCCGGCATCTGGTGGTTACAAACCTATTATTAATCAGGAACAGGCTGGAACATACAAAAATATGGTAAAAGCCCACAAAACCAGAGGTTTTGAACATTTATAGAACGAAAAATGATAAAGGCAACGCGACTCCGGATAGGAGTCGAACATTGCTTTTATATTTTTTCAATCCGCGGTTATCCGTGGAATTCCCCCTCTGGCGCAAGGCGTTCGTTGCCCGATTTGGGTCTCTCTATGCTGGTTAAGCTTTTAGTCTTTGGATTTTATAATCTGCCAGCGTACCCAGTGGACCGCCGGCATCTTGCCGGCAAAACTGAAGAGATTAGCAGGAAATTTAGAAATAATACCCATATAGCCGCCTGGTTGGCGGATCGTTACATTAACATTTCATCCCTAACGGGATTTTGTTTCGTTCACCGTTCCAATTACCCGGATTGGCATCCGGGCCTCCTTCTCCGTAGTAAAACTACGAAGGAGAAGCCTACATACATTTCATGCCTGACGGCATTAAATACATCGACAGGGATGCCGGTGTTCCCTATGACAGCACAGAACAAAGGAACGCCGGCATCTTGCCGGCAAAACCGCAGAGATAATCTTCAAATTCAGGAATGAAACCTTCCAATCAGCCAAAAGGATTGCCCCGGAAAAACTTTTTCTTGCCTGAAGTCAAAGCCCGCACCGGCAGGGATGCCGGTGTTCCCTGGGTTAGCGCCGAGCAAGGGATCGCCGGCATCGAATTCTTGCTATTTATATTAATGAATCAAAGCAGAATTAAAAATAGAGAAAAAAAATGTTTACCGAACTACTTACGGTAAACATATATTATTTTAAAGATTAAGATAATTTTCTCGGTTAAATAAACTACTTAGAATCGTCTCAACCAGCGATATCTTCGTTGGCTATCACCAAATTTAATTCCTACCATTATTTCGTGTGAACCGTAGGTAAGCTTTTGGATATCCTTAAAGGAGTAATCATAAGCATAGCCAAAGTAAAGTTTGCCAATATTCACTCCTACCATAGTTACAAAAGCATTTCCTGTTCTATATGAAAAGCCTAACCAATAATCATTCTGATAATAAGCTTTCACGTTGATATCAGCCTGAAGACTGAACTGCTCAGTAGTCTTAAAAAGTACTGAAGGTTCTATTTCGTATCCATCCCCAAGATCATATCTGTAACCGCTTAGGAAGTAATAATGTCGAAGCAGTTTATAGTTACTATACGATTGGTCGGACCCAAATTTGAGCACAGACTGAAAAATATTTAATGAAGAAACTCCTGCATAAAAACGATCATACGCATAATACACGCCGGCACTTGCATCAGGGACAAACATGGTATTCTTCCGTCCGTCTACAAGCGGATCCAGCCAACCAAATTCATCATCGGGTAAGACAAGATCGTTTCGGTCAATTTTAAACTGGTAAATGGTTCCCGAAGCGCCAAAAGAAAGTTGCCCTTCTCCCATAGGTATATGGTAAGCATAAGTACCCTGAATTCCTGTTCTGTTAATCACTCCATTTCTGTCATTAAAAACATATCCTCCCAACCCTACTCTTCCACTGGGTTTTTTTCTTCGGTTTCTGCTCTTAATGAGCCGGGCTTTAGCCAAATAACTGGTTTGCAGCACCCTTGTTTCCACAGACAAAGCCTGTGTCGATGGTGCTCTGGCATTTTCAAACCCCAGCCATTGTTGCCTGGCAGCTAAACTATAAGCAGTATAACCCTTACTACCGGCATATGCAGGATTTATTAAATAGGGGTTCATCATGTACTGACTGTACATTGGATCTTGCTGACCATTGGAAAACAATGGAAACAACAGCAAAATAAAAAATATGTAAACTAATCTCTTCATAATGTTACTCCTCCTCCTATCTGATGATTGTAACCGAACCATAAATTGGTTTTTCTCCATTACCAAGGTCAATTACATAATAGTAGGATGCCATTGGTAATTTTTTACCGTTTCTGTCTGTACCATCCCAATAATCGTCTGCTTCATATCCTTTAGAAAGGTAAACCAGGTTGCCCCATCGGTCGAATATTTGAACCTTACAATCAGGATATAACGACAAGGCATTAATTCTCCATTTTTCGTTCACGTTGTCGCCATTGGGTGTAATCGCGTTTGGTATTTTAAGGTTTCTGACCACCGTAATCGATATTGAATCTGAATTCACACAACCATATTCATTTTCGACAGTTACCCAATACTTAACCGTTTTGGATGACATTTCCCCTGCAATTATATCATCTGAATAGACATCAATCGAAGGCATGCTTTCACCTGTATTCCACATATACCAATCCCAAAATCCGGCATCAAGTGTTACATAGTCAACCTGTCCACCAAGAAAAGCTATACTATCTTCAAAAACATTTACATAATCCATATCGGATGAAGATACACTTATATTTACATCAGGCAGGTCGTGTACTGTCAGATCAGCTGAATCTATATCGGTACAACCATATTCATCTGCCACTTCTACCCATACCCAACCCGTTGAGTCGGCATAATAAGTATCATCATCACTGCCATCGAACCAGTTGTAATCACTATAACCACTACCCGGTGTAAAAGGATAATTCTCTCCGTCGCAAATTTCCTGATCCTCACCCAAATAAGCCAGGGGTCTGGAAACATGCACAACATATTGACTTTGCTCACCCTCACAATTTCCCAAACCTACTTCTGAAACAAAAATCCGTCCTGTATCTACCTCTTCGTCCCATTGGACCACAATGCTGTCTCCATAATTATCTGAAATGGTTCCCCCTTCAATATCCCACAGAAAAGTGCTGGAATATGAATAAGTGCTATTGACACCATACGTAGCCTGATCTCCGTAACAAACAGTAGTATCCTGACCCATTATAAATCCGGGCAGGACAAACAATATTATAAAGATCAGAAACCGGATATGTTGTATGTTTTTCAAAATAAATAAATCCGTTATCAAATTAAATAGAACGAATTAGGACTGTAGTATTATAAAGCAACCGAATCATTTATAAAAAGAAATTTGTATAACCCGGTTTTGCCCGGGTTATACAAATTAAATACTATTAAGGATTATATTGTCCGTTAGGTATGTA
This sequence comes from uncultured Bacteroidales bacterium, assembly GCA_964633615.1. Classification (GTDB taxonomy): domain Bacteria; phylum Bacteroidota; class Bacteroidia; order Bacteroidales; family UBA12077; genus JAGXLC01. The sequence continues at coordinate 11,914 of CAZWHH010000027.1, forward strand.
GTAGATGTCTCCAGTGTTTGGTGCAGGATAAACAATAAATTCTACAACTTTATCAGCATCAGCTACATCAGCGGCTGCGTAGTATGTAAAATCACCATCTGCTGGTGCACCAGTATCAAAACCATTTTCAAAATAGTCAGATTTTCTGGAAATGTAATCGTTCAGACCATTGTTATCAGCAGCATCTATAGTGTTTCCAAAATCAAATCGATATCTTGTTGGTGCTCCTGATTGTGCTCCTACATAGTAGTCTTGTAAAACTGTAGTGGAAGGTGTTCCTCCTGGATTAGCCACTTTAACAATAGTGTCTGTTTCGGTTCTGATCAGGTTATCAAAATTGCTATCTCCATTTGAATCTGTGTAAACATCTATGTCCATTCTAAAATACACTTGTCCGCCTACTGCATCCATTACATCATAAACACTAATAGCCACATTATCTGTTAATCCGGCTGAGTGACATAAAGTTGAAGTTGCAGGTCCACCCACGGTAAACTGTGGTGCTCCAATAACTTCAATATTTAAGTCAGTTGTTGTTCCTGGGCATCCACCAGCAGTTGATTCCGTGGCTTGTAAAGTAAGATCACCAGTTCCTGTGAAGTTAACAACCCTGTAAGGCGCTTCTGTCCAATTATCAGGTGTATTAATATCACCACTGCCTGTACCAGAACCTTCCCATACAAAACCAAAAGTTGAGTTCACACCATTGGTTTGGGCTTCTGCCTGTGTCCAGGAAGTATCATAAGTAGTCGCTCCTAAGCTATTCAATACTGGATCTGGTTCTACAAAATAAACCATCTTCTTATTTACGGTTACAGAGTCAGTTCCATCAGTTTGAATTGCCGTCATATCAGCAAAAGGTACTTGCGCAAAAGCAGCACTAACAGCCACAGTTGCAAAAAAAGTAAAAACTAATTTAAGTAATTTGTTCGTCTTCATAGCGTTGAAATTTTAATTTAACATTTAATTTTTTTCGGTTACTATTAATATTATACAGTTCTAAATTTTTATTCTCTGTTGAATACTACGCAAATTTATACAATACGTTTGCAAATAAAAAGCGGGTTTGATAAACCCAACATTTTGTATTATTAATGAAACTATTTTTACAATTAATGATTCCCTTTTTTTTCATATCTGAATAAAATAACACACAAAGAAAAGGGTTATCAATTAATTTCCAAATATTTTTGTTGTTTTTTTGATTCATGTC